>JAHHSE010000029.1 GCA_020025395.1 Oscillospiraceae bacterium | reverse complement strand
GTCATCCACATAAAAGGTCCCATCCACATCAATGGTGAGGGGAACCCGGACAAAGGCCGGGTTTTGAGACATGGAGGCTGTGAGGTCACAGCAGCTGTCTACGACGATTTTATATCCCATAAGAAAAATCTCCCGATGTAATATTTATAATTACATTATACAGGCAGAGAGACAAATGTCAAGACAATCCCAGATCAGGGAAAATCCGGCTCTTCTGCGGTAATTTCGCGAAGGATTTTTTGATCGGACCTGGAGGAGAGGTCCAGACGGGCATAGAGATCAGGGCGGCGGCGCCAGGTGCGGAGGATGGATTGCTTCCGCCGCCATCTCTGAATGTTGGCGTGGTGACCGGAGAGAAGGACAGGGGGGACGGTTCGTCCGTGCCAAATCTCCGGTCGGGTGTATTGGGGATATTCCAGCATTCCATTCCAGTGGCTTTCCTCCTCAAAACACTCCGGGTCAGAGAGGACACCGGGGACCAGGCGGGAAACGGCATCGGCGACTACCATGGCGGCAAGCTCTCCCCCTGTCAGAACAAAGTCCCCCAGAGAGATTTCTTCATCCACACATTCCTCAATAAAGCGCTCATCAATCCCCTCATAGTGGCCGCAGACCAAAATGAGGTGGTCCTCTTGGCTGGCCAGCTGTTTGGCCCGTTCCTGGTGAAAGGTTTCTCCGGCGGGGGAGAGGAAGATGGTGCGTCCCGGCCCATAGGCGGACACGATGTGGCTCCAGCACTGATAGAGGGGGTCGGCCTGCATGACTGCCCCGTGTCCACCTCCATAGGGGTAGTTGTCCACCTGCTTCTGTTTATTCAAGGTATAGTCTCGGATTTGATGGGCTTCGATACGGAGAAGGTCCCGTTCCTGAGCCCGACCCAAAATGGATTCGTTCATCATGTCTCCGACAGTCTCATCAAAGAGGGTCATAATGTCGATGCGATACATTACATTCCCTCCAGCAGATGGACCCGAAGGAAACCCTCTTCCACATTGGTTTCTATGAGGAATTCTTCCACGGCAGGGATCAAATATTCTCTGGTGCCTTTTACCACATAGACTTGATTGGCAGGGAGGGGAAGGACTTCGGTCAAGGTGCCGAGGACTTCTCCGGTGTCAGCATTTCGGACCTCAAGACCAATCAGGTCCGCCAAAAAATGCCGGCCCTCCGGAAGGCGGATCTCGGAACGGAGTACGGAGACCACCTTGCCTTTGAGTACCATGGCGGAGTTGATGTCATCCACCCCTTCCAGCCGGACCAGCACGCAGGATTTCTGGACCCTGGCAGAAAGGACCTTTACGGGGGCATCGTCCAGATAAAGGGTTTTGAACTGGCAGAAAAAATCAGGGGTATCCGTCCAGGGCATGATCTTCACCTCGCCTTGGATTCCGTGGGTATTCACAATCTTTCCGGCTTCTAAAAATTGATTTTTCATGGGAGTTCCTCCTGGAAGCGGATTGTTTCCGACTTTATTTTGATAGAAAAAAACGGCGGGGTAAGCCCGCCGCTTTTCAGTCGATGATTTCAACGCTGACCCGAGTACCCTGACGCTGGGCCACTGAGCGCATCAGTGCCCGAATCTCCTTGGCGATGCGGCCCTGACGACCGATCACCTTACCCATGTCGTCAGAAGCCACATGAAGTTCCAGCACTGTCCCACCATCACCATCCACCTGATTGACCGAAACCTGCTCAGGGTAGTCAACCAGATTTTGCGCGATGTAAGTGAGCAATTCTTTCATGGAATTCCCCCTTAAATCGCATTGGCTTTCTTCAGCAGAGCCTTCACGGTCTCCGTGGGCTGAGCGCCAGTCTTGATCCAAGCCTGGGCACGCTCGGCATCCACCTGGATCTCGGCGGGTTCAACCAGGGGATTGTAGGTCCCGATCTCCTCAAGGAAACGACCATCGCGGGGATAGCGGGAGTCAGCCACAACAATGCGGTAGAAGGGAGCCTTCTTGGCGCCCATACGACGCAGTCTGATCTTAACCATATTATATTCACCTCCAAAGAATATTTACAAATATGGAACCGTCCAGAGGACGAATACCAACGGATTTAGAAGGGGAAACCCTTCATGCGACCGAAGAGGCCGCCCATGCGCTTGGATTTTTTGCTCATGGAGGCAACCTGACGGGTCATCTGCTGCATCATGCCAAACTGCTTGAGCAGGCGGTTTACATCCACCACCTGCGTCCCGGAGCCGGCAGCGATTCGCTTTTTTCGGCTGCTGTTGAGAATGTCGGGATTTTCCCGCTCGTACGGGGTCATGGCCAAAATGATGGCCTCGGTGCGGGCCAGAGTCCCTTCGTTGATGGGGGCATTCTCCAAAACGGAGGCATCCACACCGGGGATCATCCCGGCGAGATCGGCGAGGGAACCCATGCTCTTCATCTGTATCAGCTGATCGTAATAATCAGACAGGGTGAATTTGTTTTTTCGGAGCTTTTCCTGAAGCTCCCTGGCTTTTTTTTCGTCAAAATTCTGCTGTGCTTTTTCAATGAGGGAGAGGACATCGCCCATGCCCAAAATACGGGAGGCCATTCGGTCCGGGTGGAAAATCTCGATCTGATCCAGCTTTTCCCCCACGCCGGCAAACTTGATGGGCTTTCCGGTGACCGCCTTGATGGAGAGGGCGGCACCGCCTCTGGCATCGCCGTCCAGCTTGGTGAGCATAACACCGGTAATGTCCAGAGCGTCATCAAAGGCCTTGGCGGCATTGACAGCGTCCTGACCGATCATGGCGTCCACCACCAGGAGAATCTCACTGGGATTGACTGCGGTTTTCACAGATTGGAGCTCTTCCATCAGGGCCTCATCCACATGGAGCCGTCCGGCGGTATCCAGGAAAATCACATCATTGCCATGCTTTTTCCCGTGTTCCACCGCCGCTTTGGCGATGGAGACCGGATCGGTCTGACCCATTTGAAAAACAGGGATATCCAGCTGCCCGCCCACCACTTCCAGCTGCTGAATGGCAGCGGGACGATAAATATCACAGGCGGCCAGAAGGGGGCGCTTACCCTGCTTTCGCAGAAAACCGGCCAGCTTGGCCCCGTTGGTGGTCTTACCGGCACCCTGAAGCCCCACCAGCATTACCACAGTGGGGGATTGGGAGAAATCCAGCTTTGCACTGCCGCCGCCCATGAGTTCCGTAAGCTCCTCGTTGACGATTTTGACGATCATCTGAGCCGGGGTGAGGCTTTCCAGCACATCGCTGCCAATGGAGCGCTCAGAGACCCTGGCGACAAATTCCTTGACCACCTTATAGCTGACATCAGCCTCCAGAAGGGCCATGCGGATTTCCTTCATAGCCTCCTTCACATCGGCTTCGGTGAGCCGACCTTTGCCCCGAAGCTTTTTAAAGGCGTTTGTGAGCTTTTCGGTTAATCCTTCAAATGCCATACTTACTCCTTGAGGGCCTCGGCCTCGGTCTTAATGGTTTGGGCCAGCGCTTCCAGATTGCTGTCGGGGAAGGTGGCGGCGGCATTGGCTTTCAGAATCTCATCAGCGGCGCCGCAGATGGCGCTGACATGACGCTGCATGGCCTTAAACCGCCTGATGATGCCGGTCTTCTCTTCCAGCTCGGTCATAATGCCCTCGGCCCGGACGATCACATCCCGGACCCCCTGACGGGTAATCCCGTAATTTTCCGAGATCTCGGCCAGAGAGAGGTCCTCGTTATAATAAAGGTCGAAAAATTCCTTTTGACGATCGGTGAGGACATCCCCGTAAAAATCATAGAGGAGAGTCATTCGATAGGTTTGATTCTTCAATGCCGCACCTCCGCCCAATCCTCTCGTAAAGTTTATTTCCTTTACAACGGTCCCTATCATACTATATTTTGTTTCGGATGTCAATAGGAAAAACCATTTTATGCAAAAGAAGAAGAAAATGGTTTATCATGGATACAATATGATGTATAATAGAAAATGACTTTTGTTCATCATACCATGGAAAGGAAGTCTACTATGACCCATGTAACAAGAAAGGAACTGCGGCCTGGGGTATTCCTCACAGCCGTTCAGACAAAGAAATTCAAAAGCGCCTTGTTTTCCGTCACGCTGCTGGCTCCGCTGAATGAGGCGCAGGCATCATCCAATGCGCTGGTGCCCTACATTCTCCGAAGGGGGACCAGGGAGCATCCAAATCTGGAATCCATTTCCGCAGTGCTGGATGAGCTTTATGGCGGCACTCTGGAGCCCATGGTTCGGAAAAAAGGGGAGACCCAGTGCATCGGCTTTGCGGGAAGCTTTCTGGATGAGGGATACACATTGGAAAATGAACCCCTCCTGGAGTCCGCCGCCCGGCTGATGGGGGACCTGCTCCTCCATCCCTTTACCACGGAGGGGGGATTCTCTCCCGATTATTTCCGGGGGGAACGGGACAACCTGGTCAGCCGCATTCGGGCGCAGATGAATGAGAAGCGCCAGTATTCCGTTCAGCAGCTGGTCCGTCATATGTGCAGGGGGGAAGCCTATGGGGTGGACAAGTACGGAACGGAGGCCTCTGCCAGAGCGTTGACGCCGGAGGGGGTTTGGAGCGCCTATCACACCCTGCTGAACACCGCTCAGGTGGAGCTTTACTACTGTGGCTCCGCGGAGTTTGATCGGGTGGAAAAGGCCTTTTTGGATGGATTTGCCGATCTTCCGAAGAAGGGGGAGCGGTCTGCCCCCGCCTGTGTGGTACCATCCAAGGGGAAACAGGCGGAGCCTCAGGTGGTGGAAGAGGCCATGGATGTGACCCAGGGCAAGCTGGCCATGGGTTTCCGTACGGATGGGATCACGGTCTTGTCCCGGGAATACCCCGCCCTGCTGGTCTTCAATGCGGTTTATGGGGGGACCACCACTTCCAAGCTGTTTATGAATGTGCGGGAAAAACTCTCCCTTTGTTACTTTGCCAGCTCCATGCTGGAGAAGTCAAAGGGGATCATGCTGGTCTCTTCCGGAATCGAATTTGACAAGTATCAGCAGGCGAGAGAGGAGATTATGGCCCAGCTGGAGGCGGTCTCTGAGGGGGCTGTGGAGGAATGGGAGCTGGTGGGTGCCATACGGAGCATCGTGAGCGCGCTGACCGCGGCCCAGGACAGCCAGGGCGGTCTGGAAGACTACTGGCTGGGGCAGGCGGTCACCGGGCAGACGGAGACCCCGGCGGCTCTCTGTGACCGGGTGGAGAAGGTGACGCTGGAGGATGTGGTCTCTGTCTCCAAGCGGGTTTCGTTGGACACCATCTATTTCCTGAAAGGGCAGGAGGATTGAATTTTGAAAAAACAAATCTTTGAAAAACTGGGAGAGACCCTGTATACGGAAGTGCTGGAGAACGGTCTTACCGTTTATGTGGTGCCTAAGCCGGAGTTTGGGAAGAGCTACGCCTTTTTTGCCACCCGCTACGGTGGGATGGACACGAAATTCCGGCTGAATGGGACCTGGTATGACACCCCCGCAGGCATTGCCCATTTTTTGGAGCATAAGATGTTCGATACCGAGGATGGGAACGCCCTTCAGGATCTGGCGGCCAACGGGGCCTCGCCCAATGCCTTTACCGCCAATTCCATGACAGGCTATTATTTTGAAAGCACGGAGAAATTCGAGGAGAATCTGAAAATCCTCCTTCGTTTTGTATCCATTCCCTATTTTACCAGGGAGAGCGTGGATAAGGAGCAGGGGATCATCGGACAGGAGATTCGGATGATTGAGGATGATCCCAATTGGCGGTGCTATATGGCCCTGGTGGAGAGTCTCTATGTCAACCACCCGGTCCGCACCTCGGTGGCGGGGACGGTGGAATCCATCCGACATATCACGGCAGATACCCTTTACGCCTGTCACAAGGCCTTCTATCACCCGGCTAACATGGTGTTGACTGTGGCAGGCAATGTGGACCCGGAGCGGGTCTGCGCTCTGGCGCGGGAGCTTCTGCCCAAGGAGGGCGGGGCACCCATCCCCAGAAACTACGGGGAGGAGGAGCCGGACCATGCCGGAGAAGGGGAGCGAATCCTGAAAATGGAAGTTGCCACCCCCCTCTTCTACTTGGGCTATAAGGTCGATCCCCAGACAGACGGGAAGGCCAGATACCGCCAGGCCCTGCTGGGTAATCTTGTGTGCGAGGCGGTCTTTGGGACCTCAAGTCCGCTGTATACCTCTCTCTATGAAAAGGGACTGATCAATAAGAATTTCTCCGCCTCCTATGAGGAAGAGCCGGGAGCGGCTTTCCTTTTGGCCGGGGGAGAGAGCAGGGACCCCAAAGCGGTACGGGCTGCGGCAGAGGCAGAGCTGGCCCGTCTCAGCCGGGAGGGGATTGCTTCGGACCTGTGGGAGCGGCTGAAAAAGGCAGCCTACGGAAATGCGGTGCGCGGACTGAACTCCTTTGAATCGATCTGTGTCAGTCTGGCCCAGGGACATTTTGCGGAAGAGAGTTTCTTCTCCTTTCCGGAGGTCTATGGGTCCCTGACCAAGGAGGAAGGGGAGGTGTTTCTGCGGACCTGCCTGACCCCGGAGCGCTCTGCGCTGTCTGTGGTAGAGCCGAAGGAGGACCAGGGATGAGAGTTCTGAGCTTTCCGGGGCTGGGGTTGGAGTTTGAGCTGGATCGGGTGGCCTTTTCTGTGCTGGGGCGGCCCATCTATTGGTATGGGATTCTCATTGCCTTTGGATTTTTTCTGGCCTATCTATACTGCACCCGACAGTCTAAAAAATTCGGGATCCGCCCTGAGGATTTGGTAGACCTTCTGCTCTTTGCGGTCCCTCTCTGCATCCTTGGGGCCAGGGCCTATTATGTCATCTTCTATCTGGACCTTTATCGGCGGGAGGATGGAAGTCTGGATTTCATGGAGATGCTCCGGATCTGGGACGGTGGTCTTGCGATCTATGGCGGGATCCTTGTGGCGGTTCTGGTTCTGGCGGTGTTCTGCAAGGTGCGGAAGATCAGCTTTCTGGCCTTTGCCGATCTGGGAGTCTTCGGACTCCTGATCGGGCAGTGTGTGGGCCGATGGGGGAATTTTATAAACATAGAGGCCTATGGCGGGGTGACTGACCTGCCCTGGCGGATGTGCTCCGCCAGCATTGCCCAGGAGCTTTTCCTCCAAAAGGGACTCATCGACCAGGCCGCCTATGATGCCATTTTAGAGGGAACCCTGGGTGTACACCCCACCTTTTTTTATGAAAGCCTCTGGAATCTCATTGGGTTTGGGATTCTGCTTCTCCTCCTGCACAGGGGACGAAAGTTCGATGGTCAGACTTTCTATACTTATCTGATCTGGTATGGTCTGGGGAGATTCTGGATTGAGGGGCTGAGAACCGACAGTCTGTATCTTTTCCACACCGGTCTGCGGGTGAGTCAGGGTGTGGCCCTTCTCTCCTTCTGTGTGGGAATTTTCCTCTATCTCTGGACACTTCAGCGTAAAAAAGGAGTCCCGCTGTATGTGGATCGTGCTGCAAAGGGGGATGCAAATCATGACGATCAGGCTTGATGGAAAGGCTTTGGCAGCCAAACGGAAGAAAGAAATAGCGTGTAAAGTAAAAGCGCTTTCTGTAAAACCGGGGCTGGCTGTACTGCTGGTGGGGGAGGACCCGGCCTCCCGAATCTATGTGAACAGCAAGCGGAAGGATTGTGAGGAATGCGGATTTTACAGTGAGGAGTACACCCTTCCCGCTGAGATCCAAGAGACAGCGCTTTTAGACCTCATTCGGGAGCTGGGGGCCAGAGAGGATATCCACGGCATCCTTGTCCAGCTCCCCCTGCCCGGGGAATTGAATGAAAAGAGGATTTTAGAAGCCATACCCCCGGAGAAGGATGTGGATGGTTTCCATGCGGCCAATATGGGACGGCTGATGCTGGGACAGGAGGGCTTTCTTCCCTGTACGCCTGCAGGGGTGATGGAGCTTTTGGAAGAGCATCAGATCGAATTGGAGGGAAAGCACTGCGTTGTGGTGGGCCGGAGCAATATTGTGGGAAAGCCCATGGCCCTCCTTCTTCTTCAGCGCAATGCCACCGTCACCATCTGCCATTCCCGGACCAGGGGACTGGAGACACTCTGCCGTCAAGCGGATGTGCTGGTGACGGCGGTGGGACGGGTGGGCCTCATCACCCCGGAGATGGTGCGGGATGGGGCTGTGATTGTGGATGTGGCCATGAATCGGAATGCGGAGGGAAAATTGTGTGGAGACTGTCTGCCTGAGGTCTATGAAAAGGCAAGTGCCTTTACACCTGTTCCTGGTGGTGTCGGCCCCATGACACGGGCGGTTCTGATGGAGAATACCATGAAAGCCTGTCTGATGCGCCAAAAATAAGAGAATATTTTGCAGAATGTAAGCTGTCCGGCCTCGAAAGGGGCCGGACAGTTTTCTGTTCTATTTGTGGACGAGCGTTCATAGGATGAAGCATCTATACAGGAGAGGTGACGGGAGAATGGTCACGGAATATAATCGGGAGAAATTGAGGGAGGCGGCGGACTATTTGCCTCGACGGCTGCGGGAGGCGGTGGAGCATCTGTCCCCGGTGCTTCAAAGTCAGACAGAGGAGATTCGGCTGCGTATGGGCAAGGGAATGACAGTTCTGGCCGCCGGAAGGGAGTATCCTACCGGGAGCGCGGTCACGGCGGAAGATCTGGACCTGATTTTGGAACGGGCGACACAGGCCTCCACCTATGCGGCGATGGAGCAGGTCAGTCACGGGTTTGTTTCTTTGCGGGGAGGACATCGTCTGGGGCTGTGCGGAACAGGGATCATGAGAGAAGGAAAGGTTTCCAATCTGCGGCAGTTTTCCTCTATGGCCCTGAGAGTGGCCCATCAGGTTCCCGGGATCTCCCTGCCTTTCCTGGGAGAAATATGGAAGGGAAATATACTTTACAGTACACTGATCTTAGCTCCTCCCGGATGGGGGAAGACCACACTGCTCCGGGAGATTGTCCGCAGGCTTTCCGAGGGGGAGGGTGGACGACCCCTCCGGGTAGGACTGGCGGATGAGCGGGGAGAGTTGGCGGCGATGTGCGGGGGAATCCCACAGATGGATGTGGGAAGACATACCGATGTGATGGATGGGTGTCCCAAAGGGGAGGCCGTTTTGATGCTCCTGCGGGGGATGTCCCCCCAGGTTCTGGCAATGGATGAGGTGACCGCCCCTCAGGATCTGGCGGCGATGGAGGTGGCGGCGGGCTGCGGTGTATCTCTGCTGGCAACAGCCCACGGGGGCAGTCTGACGGATCTCATCCGCCGTCCCTTATATCGGAGGCTGTTGGATTTGCGGATCTTTCGCTGTGCCATCACCATTGCGATGGAGGGGGATGGCCGTCGATATCGGGTACATACCCTGGAGGAAAGTTCATGTTGAAGCTGTTGGGAAGCATTCTTGTGGTGGGGAGCCTGAGCCGAATCGGCTGGGAGATGGCACGGAGTCTTCGGCGGAGGACCGCTTTGCTGCGGAGATTGATCGGGGCATTGGAGCGGATGGAGCGTGAGGTGCAGACCCGGCTGACCCCTCTGCCTGCGCTTTGTGATTTGCTCAGTCAGGAAGTACCGTCCCCGTTAAACAGGTTCTTTTCCCAGTGCGGCAAGGACCGGGAAGAGGGGTTTGCGAAGACCTGGAGGACTTCTGCGGAAGGACTTCGGGGAAGTTTGTCCAATGGGACGGTGGACTGTCTGGCCCGACTGGGATCCAGTCTGGGACGGAGTGACCGGGAGGGGGAACAGGCTCTGCTCTCCTCTACGGTGGAGGAATTGAGGGGGCTTTTGGCGCAGGAGGAGGAAAACAGCCTTCGTCAAGGCCGCCTTTTTGGTATCTTAGGGGTGACAGCGGGGTTTTTTTGCGTGATCTTATTGATTTGAGGCCTAAGGGCAGGGGAGTGGTAAATAATGGATGTGGATTTGATCTTCAAAATCGCAGCCATCGGTATTTTGGTTTCGGTTTTGAACCAGGTACTTAGCCGATCGGGGCGGGACGAACAGGCCACGATGACCACCCTGGCAGGACTTGTGGTGGTGTTGATGATGGTGGTGCAGGAGATTGCAGACCTTTTTACCATGGTCAAAACTTTGTTTGGATTATGAGGGATGAAAGAAATGGAAAAGATTGCCGCTTTGGCGGTGGTAGCAGCCCTGTGTGCCGTGGTGGTCCGGAAGCAGGCCCCGGAGCTGTCTATGGTTCTGGTCCTTTTCGGAGGGGTTGTGATCTTCGGACACGCTCTCTACGCACTGACCGGGGTGCGTACCATGCTGGACACTCTGCAGGAAGCGGCCGGACTCTCTCCGGCGGTGGTGGCGCCCATTATCAAAACAGCCGGAGTTGCCATGCTGACCCGCGTTTCCGCCGAGCTTTGCAGGGATGCCAAAGAGGGGGGATTGGCGGTTTTTGTGGAGACGGCAGGGACGGCGGTGGCACTCTTTTTGGCTCTGCCTCTCATGGAGGCAGTTCTGGCCTTGTTGACAAATATGCTGTGAAAAGAAGGTGTCTCTGTCTCCTTCTCTGCCTGATCTGTCTCCTGCTTTTCTGCGGGGCGACGGAAGAGCGGGACATCGTCCGGGAGCAGGCCAACGCTTTGGACTTGGGAGCGTTGGAACAAGAGGCTGAGGCGTATCTGGGCGAATTGGATCTGGCGGAAGGGGTGGCTCTGGAAGAGAATTTAGGGGTTCTTTTCCGCCATGGAGAGGAGGAGCTTCCGGGCATTCTGCGGAAAGCGGTCCGAAGCGGGATCCTGATTTTGCTGGTAATTCTCCTCTGCTCCCTTTCAGACGGCATGGTGCCGGAAGGGGTGGAGAAGGGGCTTTCGGTAGCCGCTCTGGTGGGGGTCACCGCAGTTACCGCTCTGTCTGTGGCGGATATGCAGTCTTTGATCGGCCTGGGACGGGAAGCCATTGGAAGGATGGAGACCTTCTCCAAAATTCTGCTCCCCAGTGTGGCGGTGGTGACGGCGGCATCGGGAGCCCCGGCGGGGGCCATGGCCCATCAAATGGCGACCATCTTTTTTTCCGATCTGCTGGTCACCATGATCTCCCGGCTGCTGCTCCCCATGGTATACGCCTATGTCGCGGCTTGCGCAGCCTATGCGGCCATTGGAAACGATGGGATCAAGCGGATGGCGGAGATGATAAAATGGGCCTCTGCCGGGCTGTTGAAGCTGTTTCTCCTCCTTTTTGTAGCCTATCTCAGCGTCAGTGGTGCCATTGCGGGAACTGCGGATGCCGCCGCTGTGAAGGCGGCAAAGCTTGCGGTATCCGGCATGGTACCGGTGGTAGGAGGGATCCTGTCGGATGCGGCGGAGACCGTGCTGGCAGGGGCTGGGATTTTAAAGGCGAGCGTGGGGGCGGCCGGAATGCTGGCGGTACTGGCGATCTGTCTGGTGCCCTTTCTCCATTTGGGAGTCCATTACCTGGTCTATAAACTGACGGCGGCGCTGGCGGCAACCCTGTCGGAGAGCCGAATAACCTCCCTGATTTCCTCCATTGGAGGTGCCTTTGGGTTGGTGCTTGGGATGACAGGTGCCTGTGCGCTTCTTCTGCTCATCTCTATGATATCCGCTGTATCGGGGGTGGTGACGCCATGACGGTTTTTCGAGACTGGCTTCTATCGGTGACTGCGGCGGCCATGCTGGTGGCTCTGGCCGGGGCCATCATGCCCAAGGGGACGGTTCGCAAGATTGGGACGATGACGGGGGGCCTGATTCTGATTCTCACCCTGTTTAAACCTCTGGTCGGGTTGGATTATGGGATCTTATCCCGGAGTCTCTCCCAAGTCAGAGGGGATCTGATGGAAAATGGCTCGTATCCGGAAACGGGCAATTTTGATCTGATGAAATCCATCATAGAGTCCAGGTCCGCCGCATATATAGAAGACAAGGCCATCCAGATGGGGATCGTCTGCCGGGCAGAGGTGGTCTGTGCGGCGGACGAGGAGAGGACGGAGTACCCCTATCCCGCCTCGGTGACAGTGACCGGAGCGCTGACAGAGGCGCAGTGCGGGCAATTGACCAGAATGATTGAGACCGAGCTGGCCATTCCGGCTCAGGCTCAGATCTATCGGCAGGAAGGTGGTGAAACACCATGAAAGAGCATGGAAGGGGAGGGGAATTATTAAAGACCCTTCTAGAAAAATACAAATATGTCCTATTGGTGGCCTTGGTGGGGATGGCGCTCCTTTTATGGCCTGTGGAAAAAGGGGGAGCGTCTCAGAAAACGGAGGAACAGACTATGGGGGCTGTCATGGGATTTGATTTGGAAGCCATGGAGCAGAAACTTTCAGAGGCCCTCAGCCAGATTGAGGGGGCCGGAGAGGTTCGAGTGAGCTTAACGGTCAGCGGCACTTCCCGCAGGATTCTGGCGCAGGACGACCGTACCACCCTGCGGGAGGGGAGCAGTGAGCGGGCTGCGGAGACCGTGGTGGTTTCCAAAGGCTCTGGCACACAGGAGCCGGTTCTTTTAGAGCAGCTCTACCCGGAATTTCAGGGGGCGCTGGTGGTCTGTACCGGTGGGGAGAATCCGGGGGTGCGCCTCAAGTTAGTGGAGGCGGTCTCGGCGCTGACCGGCTTGGGAGCGGATAAGATATCGATTTGCAGAGGAAAGTGAGGGCGTTTAGGATGAAACTCTGGAAAAGAAATGCTGTGGTGGTGGCAATTGTTCTGTTTGTGTGTATGGCGGTCTACCTCAATTGGTCCTACAGTCAGGACCCGGGAGAAAGCGCCGGAGTAGGGAAAACCCTGGGTGAGGCCGCACTGGTGGGCGGCACAGAAAAGGACCCTGTTCTGGGGGAGGGAGACCTTACAGTGGGAGAGGGGACAACGGTGACAGAGGACAATTATTTTGCCTCGGCCAGACTGAACCGCCAGCAGGCCCGCGATTCTGCGCTGAGCCTTCTCCGTCAAGCCGCTTCGGAGGAAGGCGTGGATCAGTCGGTGAAGGATGAGGCCAATGAGACCATCCAGACCATGGCAAGCACCACCGTAAGTGAGGCACAGATAGAAAATCTGATTACGGCAAAGGGGTATAGCGACTGTGTGGCCTTTATCAGCGATAACTCCATCAGTATTGTGGTGGGAGCGACCGAAGGAGGGCTGACCACCTCGGATACCGCCAAGATTACAGATATTGTTATGGGGGAAACGGATTTCACGGCGGGACAAATTAAAATCATTGAGGCGAATTAAGGAAAAACCATTTGTTTTTTTTCAAATGTGTGGTAAAATGATGGCAAGTCATGAAAAGGAGCGTGTCATCATGTCTGAAAGCCGTGAGTATATCTCTCATCCTGATGAGATGGGAAACATCCATATTTCGGAGGAAGTTCTGGCTGTCATTGCGGCCGCCGCCGCTCTGGAGGTAGAGGGGGTAGGGAGTCTGGCTGCCAACCTGGGAAGTGACCTGGCGGAGCTGTTGGGGAAAAAGAACATTGCCAAAGGGGTTCGTGTGAGCATGGAGGAAGGGGCCGTGGTGGTGGATATCTCCCTCCTGGTGCGCTATGGCTCCACGGTTCTGGAGGTTGCCAAGCAGGTTCAGGACGCGGTGGCCAACTCGGTCGAGGCCACCAGCGGACTGGATGTCAAATCCGTCAATGTCCATGTGGCGGGAGTCACCTTTGAAAAGTAAAACTAGGATCCAAAAAGGAGCGGGGTGAATTTTCACCCCGCTCCTTTTTGGATCCCCTCAAAGTTTCTTTATTTTAGGGCTTTCTATTTATCGGAAAAATGGTTATAATA
>JAHHSE010000028.1 GCA_020025395.1 Oscillospiraceae bacterium | reverse complement strand
CCGCTTCCTCCAGGCTCTTGTCTGAAAGGCTGTATTTTCCCGCGGCGGAGAGAGCCTCGATCCGGTCATACTCCCCGGCATGGGCAAAATACACCCCTTCCGGCGTTCCAAATCGGTCCAGCAGCCGGACCGCCGTCAAGGTTCCCACCCCTCTGCGGCCGGTCAGCCATACCCAGTATTTGCTGCTCGCCATTCCTTCCTCCTCTTTTCTTTGTCACCGAATCATTTCCCAGAGGACCACCCCTGCGGCCACCGCCGCATTCAGCGATTCGCATCGCTCCCGCATGGGGATCAGGAAGGAACCCTCACATCGCTCCAGCACCTGGGGACGGATCCCCCGTCCCTCGCTGCCGATCACCACCGCACAGCGATGGAGCCGAACCCTCCGCACATCCTTCGAATCCCCTTCCAAGGCGGAAGCCCACAGAGGAAGGCTCTGCCGGGACAGGACCTCCAGAAGCGGCTCCAGCTCGGTGCTGTACACGGGCAGACGGAAGGCCGCCCCCATGGTAGCCCGCACGACTTTGGGGGAATAGGGATCGGCGCAGCCCGGGAGGAGGATGAGTCCATCGGCTCCGAAGGCATCCGCCGTCCGCCAAATGGTCCCCACATTTCCGGGGTCCTGCACTCCGTCCAAAACCAGATACCGATCCCCCTCCAGCCGATCGGGCAGGAAAACCTTTGGACGCTTGGCCAGAAAAACAGCCCCCTGGGGGGTCTCCGCAGGGGAGATGGCCTCCATCAGCTCTTGAGGAACCTCCACATGACGCACCCCCTCGGGCAAGCGGGGGGAGACCTTCTCCGTGGTGACCACGGTGGTCAAGGGGGCCCCCCAACGCAGGGCCTCCTCCAGCAGCTTCACCCCATCCCCCAAATACTCCCCGGTCTGCCTCCGGTATGAGGCGGAGGAAGACAGCTTCCGAATGTGGGTCATCAGCGGGTTTTGACGGCTGGTAATCCTCTCTGCTTTACAGGTCATTGAGCTTATCCAGATCGGAGGTCCGGCCCAGGGTGATGAGGATGTCCTCCGCCTCCATCACATAATTTGCCCCCGGAGCCACAGTCATGCTGTGTATGCTGGGCTTTCGGATGGCGATGACATTGACCTGATACTTGTTCCGGATGTCGATCTCCTGGATGGTTCTCCCTCTCCAGCTCTTGGGATTCTGGAACTCCACGATGCTGTAATCCTCGCTCAGCTCGATATAGTTCAGAAGGCTGGAGGAGGCCAGGCCCTGGGCCAGCTTTACGCCGGATTCATGCTCCGGGAATATGACCTTGTCCGCCCCAATCTTTTCCAGCACCTTTCGGTGGGTATGGCTCTGGGCCTTGCAGACCACCTTTTCCAGCCCAAGCTCCTTGAGATTTAGGGTTACGAGGGCACTGGTGCCCACATCGGCCCCTGTTGCCACAATGGCGCAGTCGTAATTCCGCACCCCCAGGCTTTTCAGCACCACCGGATCTCTGGCATCGGCACAGGCAGCGTGGGTCACCGACTCCGCAATGCTCTGTACCTGCTCTTCGTGGGTATCAATGGCCAGGACCTCACAGCCCAGCCTGCACAGCTCGGTGGCAACCGCCGTACCAAAGCGGCCCAGCCCGATGACAATCATGGTTTTCATTGGTATCCTCCTATTTTGCAGGTGATCACTTATCCGATCATAACATTGATGGTAGGATATTTTACGGGATGGCATTTTTGCCCCCGATCCATCACGGCGATTACGAAGGAGAGAAGACCGACCCGACCCAGGTACATGAGCAGGATCAGCAGACAGCGGCTCATAAAGGAGAGTCCGGGAGTCAGTCCGGTACTCAGGCCCACCGTACCCATGGCAGAGGCCACCTCAAAGGCGCTTTGCAGGTAGGGCTGTCCATCGATGAGGGAGAGGGCCATGGACCCGGAGAGGAAGAGCACATTGACCGCCAGAAAGAGGGTAAGGGCATCCATCACCCGTCTGTGAGAGATGGACCGTCCCCGCAGGGTGACCTCCTCCCTTCCTCTCAGGCCCGCCCGGAGGGAGAGGAGAAGAACCGCCACAGTGGCGGTCTTCATGCCTCCGGCAGTGGAGCCGGAGGATCCGCCCACCAGCATCAAAAGGGCGCTGAAGACCAAAGAGGAGTCCTTAAGCCCCCCCTGATTGATGACAGCGAAACCCGCTGTTCGGAGGGTGACCGATTGGAAGAGGGCGTTGAGGCCCTTCTCCCACAAGGGCATCTCACCCAGGGTGGCCGGATTGTTTCCCTCCGCCAGCAGGAAGAAGAGGGTGCCCCCCGCAATGAGGCCCCCGGTCATGGAGAGGACCAGTTTGCTGTAAGGATAGAGTTCCTTCCAGCTTTTACTCCGCCACACATCGTACCACACCACAAAGCCCAGACCGCCCACCACAATCAGGAACATAATGGTGAGGAGGACCACAGGATGGTCAGAATAATTGGCCAGACTGCAATAGGCGGTTTCCTGACTCAAAAGATCAAACCCGGCGTTGCAGAAGGCGGAGACGGAGTGAAAAATACCATACCAGATTCCCCGCCAGAACCCGAATTCCGGGATGAAGCAGAGGGACAAAATCACAGCCCCAACTCCCTCCAGAAAAAAGGTCCCCATGAGAGCGTGGCGCACCACCCGGACCACCCCATCCATCTCGGACAGGTTCAGGGTAGAGACGATCAACAGGCGCTGGGACAGGCCGATGCGTCTTCCCAGAGCCAGGGAGGCCAGGGTAATGAAGGTCATAACCCCCAGCCCTCCCAGCTGGATGAGGCCCAGGATCACCACTTGTCCAAACAGGGTCCAGGTCTGCCAGGTGTCCACCACCACAAGACCGGTGACACAGGTGGCCGAAGTGGCGGTGAAGAGCGCATCAAAAAAACCCACGCTCTCCCCGGAGCGCGACGCGATGGGGAGGGTCAGCAGAAGAGCGCCGAACAGGATCAAACCGGCGAAGGAGCCGGCCACGATGCGGGTGGGGTTCATTCCCCGGCCGGAACCGAAACGACGGTGTAAATGGTGCAGCAAGATTGTCAGCTCCTTTGTGAGGTAAGGCTTGATGGACAGGCAGAACAGCATACCGGCTGGCAAGGCCCGCCGGTATGCTGTTCCAGTTTATCAGTCCAAAGGCTTCATGGTGGGGAAGAGCAGAACTTCCCGGATGCTGTCACTGTTGGTCAGGAGCATCACGGCACGGTCAATGCCAATGCCCATACCGCCCGTGGGGGGCAGGCCATACATAAGCGCATTGATATAATCGTCGTCCATCATGCCGGCCTCCTCATTGCCCGCGTCCCGAAGGGCGATTTCATGCTCAAAGCGGCCCCGCTGATCAATGGGGTCATTGAGCTCTGAGAAGGCATTGGCAAATTCAGAGTGGTTGATAAACAGCTCAAACCGCTCGGTGAGCCGGGGATCCTGAGGGGATCGCTTACTCAGAGGAGAGACCTCTACAGGGTACATGGTGATAAAGGTGGGCTGAATCAGCTTTTCCTCCACCCGCTGATCAAAAGCCTCGTAGAGGGCGGTTCCCCAGGTGCGCTCACACCCCTCCAGATCAATGCCCTTTGCCTCCACCGCCTGACAGGCCTCCTCATCGTCACGGAGGGTGTCAAAATCCACCCCCACATACTCCTTTACGGCATCTGCCATGGTCAGGCGGCGCCAGCCGGGAGTGAGGTCGATTTTGCTTCCCAGCCACTCCACCTCATAGCTGCCCAAGATCTCCTTCGCGGCGCTGGAGAGGAGACCTTCGGCCAGATCCATCATATCATGGAAGTCCGCATAGGCCTGATACAGTTCAATGCTGGTAAATTCAGGGTTGTGCTTGGGGTCCATCCCCTCATTGCGGAAAATGCGGCCGATCTCATACACCCGCTCGAAGCCGCCCACCACCAGACGCTTCAGATGAAGCTCGGTGGCAATTCGCATATACATATCAATGTCCAGGGTATTGTGGTGGGTGATGAAGGGCCGGGCGGTGGCGCCCCCGGAGATGGTATTCAGAACAGGAGTCTCTACCTCCAGATACTTTCGTTCGTCCAGATAGTTCCGAATATGCTTAATAAAGGCGGTGCGGATCTCAAAGATGCGGCGCACATCCTGATTCATGATAAGATCCACATAGCGCTGACGGTAACGGGTCTCCCGATCGGTCAGACCATGAAATTTTTCGGGCAGGGGGAGCAGAGACTTGGAGAGCAGGGTGACGGAATGGGCTTTGACGGAGATTTCTCCCCGCTTGGTCTTAAATACCTCGCCATCGACGCCCACAATGTCGCCAATATCCAGCTTTTTAAACTTGCTGAACTTTTCCTCTCCCAGCTCGTCAATCCGGACATAGAGCTGAATCCGGCCCTCCACATCCTGCAGGTCGCAGAAGACGGCCTTGCCCATCCCACGCTTGGACATAAGACGGCCCGCCACAGAGGTCATGGTGCCTTCCATGGAATCGAAGTGATCGATAATCTCCCTGGAGTGGGCCTTCACCTCATATCGGGTCAGACGGAAGGGATCCTCCCCCGCCTCCTGAAGGGCCGCCAGCTTATCCAGACGGATCTGATGCAGCTGGGATACGCTCAGTTCCGGCTCAGGAGCCTGATTCTTGGTCTGATCTTCCATGTTTCTCTCTCCTTTTCACCCCACCGTTTTCAGCGGGAAATCTTCAGGATCTCATAGCGAATGGTGCCGACCGGGGCTTCGTAGGAAATTTTCTCCCCCTCCCGATGGCCCAACAGGGCCCGGCCAAACAGGGATTCCTCGGAAATTCGTCCGTTCATGGGATCTGCCTCCTGAGAACCCACCATCTGATAGCTCTCCTCATCGCCGGTGTCGATATCCTTCACCACAATGGTGCAGCCCATATGGGCGGTGTCATTGCTCTCATCCTCTTCGATGATAACATAGTTGGCAAGAACATTCTCCACCTCGGCGATCCGGGAATAGAGTTTCCCCTGCTCATTTTTTGCCTCATCATACTCGCTGTTCTCGGACAGGTCTCCAAAGGAGCGCGCCTCCTTGATCTGGTCGGCCACCTCTTTTTCTCGAACGGTCTTCAGATAATTCAGTTCCTTCTTCAGTTCCTCCAGGCGTTCAGCGGTGAGCTTGAATTCCTTAGCCATGGCTTGCAAATCCTCCTAAAAAAACCCGTTTGACTGCGGGCCTGTTCTAACTTTTCGGCGATGGAAATAAATCCTTCACATTATTTTCAATATTATATGTAGTTTGCCTCCTTCTGTCAAGCACATTCCGATCCCCTCCCCTTTTTCCCCTGTTTTAGGGCAAACCCGTTTCTATTCCCCGTTCAAAACCCTCAAAGCCGTCCGGAGCTGGGGATCCTCCTCCGGGGAGAGGGCAAAGCTCCGAAAACCGGCCCTCTCCTCCTCTGTGAGAGAGAGCATGGAATCAGGCTTCAGCCCCACCCCCGCCAGAGAGACCCCGCTCCCTGTGGTATAGCGTCCGATGGAGAGGCCCAGTCCGCCCCCGTTGGGCATGGCAAAATGATACTGAAAATACCCTTTTCCACTGGTTTTTTCCCCGATAATGGGGGTTCCGGCGGTTTCCCGCAGCTGGGCGGCAAAGAGTTCCGCTGCGGAGTAAGTGTCCTGATCCACCAGGACCGCCATGGGGAGGTCCACACAATCGGCATCCGACCGGGTTTCGCGGGACCAGCCCAGGACCCCGGTCTGCCGGAAGATGACCCCTTCCGGGAGCAGGTAGTCCAACAGCTCTGTCAGCTCGGTGAGAAATCCTCCTCCATTCTGCCGCATATCGAACAGGAGGGATCTGGCCCCCTCTGCCCGAAGGGCTTCCACGGCCCGGATGGCAGAGTCCGCGGACCCGGACTGAAAATCTTTGACTCTCACATATCCAACCCCTCCCTCTAACATGGCATAGCGCACCGGATCATCGAAAAAGGCCCCCCGAAGGACCTGAAGCTCCTGTTTTTCCCCGTTTCTTCTCAAAACCGTCAGGCGGACATGGGTCCCATCTTCCCCTCTGATCCTCTCCAGGTTTTCCTGGGCGGATTCTCCGAACAGGGGCTGCCTCTCCACATGGGTCAGAAGGTCCCCCGCCGAAAGCCCCGCCTGGTCGGCCCCACCCTGGGGGACGACATCGGTAATGAGAAAGCCCTCCTCCCGCCTTAAAACGGTCACACCGATTCCACGGCCCCGATTGGCCTCCGCATCCAACTGATTTTGATTCCAATCCTTCCCAAGATAATAGGTCCATCGATCCCCTGTGGCTTCATCCATGGCGTAGAGCGCCGCGTCCGCCACCTCATCCATATTCAGGGCCTCCTTGTCCACAAAGAGAGTGCGGATGAGGAGATAGCCCTCCATCACCGACAGTCCCTGCGGACCCAGCAGCAGACAGAGGGATAAAAGGACGCCGCCCAGAGTAAGGGCGGCGGTGAGAAGGATGGTCCAGATCAGCTGTCTGGTTGAAAAGCGTCGTTCCCTCATCCTCTATTCCTTTCAATGGTCCAGCTGAACCTTGGTCCCGCCGGAGCGGACATAAAGGGTCACGCCGGGATAATAGTCCACCGGGTCTCTCCGGCTGCCTCCTACCCGAACCTCAAAGTGCAGATGGTTTCCGGTGGAGCGTCCGGTGGTCCCCACATAGCCCAAAATCTGTCCCTGGGTCACCACATCTCCCTCCGTCACAGCTCTGGAATTCATGTGGGCATACAGGGTGGACTCCTGATTTCCGTGGGAGACCACTACATAGTTTCCATAGCTGCTGCTGTAGGCCGAGGTGATGACCACCCCTCCCCTGGCCGCCAGGATATTGGTCCCTCTGGGGGCGGGGATGTCAATGCCGCTGTGCTTCATGGTCTTGTGCAGGATGGGGTGCATCCGGTTTCCATAGAGGGAGGAGAGGGTGTTATACCCCTTCAGGGGCCAGAGATACCCGGTCCCCGCATCAATGACGACAGTGCCGTTGGACAGCTTGGCCTCCAGCTCCCGCTGCTTGGCGGCGATCTTTCGGTCCTGCTCCGCGGCGGCGGCGGCCAGGGCCTTTTCCGCGGCCTCCAGCTCATCTTCCTTGCCCGCCAGCTGATGGACCAGGGCATCCGCCTCCTTCAGTTTGCCGTCCAGTTCCTTTTTCTGGGCGGCTTGGGCATCCCGCACCTTCTGCTGAGCGTCCCGGTCCGCCTCCAGGGAGGCCTTGGTATCCGCGATCTGCTGCCGGGTCTCCGCCAGCATATCCATAATGGCATTGTCATATTCCATTACTTCGTTGACCATGGTGACACGGTCCAGAAAGTCGGTAAAATCGGTGGCATGAAACAGGATGGACCAATAGGTGACCTTTCCGCCCTCCTCCATGCTCCGCACCCGTTTGCAGAACAGTTCAAACTGCCGGGCCTCCTTCTCCTGGGCCTGATCCAGCTCCACATTTTTTTCACGGATCAGCTCATCATACCGGGCCAGCTGGCGGTCGGAGTTGGCGATCTCGGCACGGATGACATTGACCTGTTTCTCCACCAGTGCTTTTTTCTCCACCGCCTCTTCCTTGTCCGCCTGAATGGATTTCAGCTGAGCGGAAAGCTTTTGCTTTTCGGCGGACAGCTGGCCGGATTCCGATCTCAGCTCTGCCAGCTCCTCCTGAAGCCCCTTGGTGGAGGCCGCCATGGCCACCACATTCGCCAAAAGGGGGATAATCATCAGAAGGGCCATCATCCCGGCCAAAAACGCCAGAATGGTCCTTTGGTGTTTGCGGAAAAATTTCATCTTGCTCCCTCTTTCCCTTTGTTCTTCGGTGTGTTCCCGGGAAGGCTTAAACCTGTAAGAATTTGCGAATCGCCAGCAGGGAGCCTCCCACACCGATCACCAAACCGGTCCCGCTGAAGACTCCAAAGACGGAGAGGGCCATCTGACCAAAGGGCAGGATGTCCAAAAGCTGAGTCCCCTCCGTCTCAATCACCACCCTGACAATGGCAGTGTAGACCCCCCACTGGAGGCCGAAGGCAGCCATTGCGCCAATAAGGCCCAGAAGGAGCCCCTCCACGATAAAGGGACCGCGGATAAACCAGTTGGTGGCTCCGCACATTTTCATGATGGCAATCTCATCCCGGCGGTAGAAGGTGGCCAGGCGGATGGTATTGGAGATGATGAAAAGGGAAACCAGAAGCAGAATGATAATCAGAACCCCGGCAATGGCGGTGGCCATATTCCGGAGGGTAACCACTCCCTGAGCCACCTCCAGCTCCACCGAAATGTTGACCACCCCCGGCACCTCTTCCACCCGAAGCACCGTGGGCTTCATCTGCTCGATGTTGTGTACATGGATGCTGAACCGATCCCGGAGGACGGTGGGGGGCAGATCGTTAAACAGCTCGTTGTTCCCCTGCTCCTCCTTATACTTTTCCAGGGCATCCTGTCTGGAGATAAAGGTGGCGGAGGCCACATTGGGCACCGCCTCCAGCTGGGATTGGAGGGCCCGTGCCTGCTCCTCCGTGTAGGTCTCATCTATGTAAGCCAAAAACTCGTTTTCCTTCTCCAGCTGCTGGAGATTGTGATCCATATTGATGGCCACCAGGGAAAAGGAGCCCATGATAAGAAGGCAGGCCACAATCATGCACACCGCCGCAAAGGACATGAAGCTGTGTGTAAAGATGGAGCGGAAGCCTTCCCGCAAGTGATATCTAATGTCAAATCGTTTCATCATGCCGATAATACCCGCCTGTCTCGTCGCTGATCACCCTGCCATTTTCAATGGCAATGACCCGTTTCCCAAATTGATCCACCAGTTCCCTCTCGTGGGTGACCACCATCATGGTGGTTCCCAGCTCATTGATCCGCTCCAAAAGCATCATGATCTCCAGGGAGCGCTGGGGGTCCAGATTTCCGGTGGGCTCGTCGGCGATGATCATGCTGGGATTGTTGACCAGCGCCCGGGCAATGGCCACTCTCTGCTGTTCTCCTCCTGAGATCTCCGTGGGATAGCGATCCCCTTTCTTCTCCAGGCCCACCAGCTTCAGCACATAGGGAATACGCTCCCGAATGGCCCTGTTGGAGGCTCCCACCGCCTTCATGGCGAAGGTGAGATTTTCCCGGACGGTCTTCTTTTCGATCAGACGGAAATCCTGGAAAATCACCCCCAGGGTGCGGCGCATATGAGCCACCTGACTCGGGCGAATGGTGTTGAGGTTATATCCATTCACCATGATCCGGCCCGCCGAAGGCGGGACCTCCGCTGTAATCAGTTTGATGATGGTGGACTTTCCGGAGCCGGACGGCCCCACCAGAAAGACAAAATCCCCATCATCAATTCGCAGACTGACCCCCTTTAGGGCCTTGGTCCCGTTGTCATATTCCTGCTGTACATCAATGAGTCGTATCATGCCTGTATTTCCTCGCAACTCTGTTCATATGGAAAAGAAGGAACGCCAAAAAAGCGTCCCCTCTCTGATCCTTAAGATTCGATCCCTCGGGAGACAAGGTACTTTTTGACCATCAGGGCAACCTTGAATGTGATGGCATCATCGAACTCCCGCAGGTCCAGACCGGTGAGCTTTTTGATCTTTTCCAGCCGGTAGACCAAGGTGTTCCGATGCACAAAGAGCTTTCGGGCAGTCTCTGACACATTCAGATTGTTCTCAAAGAATTTATTGATGGTAAAGAGGGTTTCCTGATCCAGGGCGTCAATGGGATTCTTTTTGAACACCTCCTGGAGGAACATCTCACACAAAGTGGTGGGCAGCTGATAGATCAGCCGTCCAATTCCCAAGTTCTCATAATTGATGATGGATTTCTCCGTGTCAAAGACCTTGCCCACCTCGATGGCAACCTGGGTCTCCTTGTAGGCCCTGGCCAGATCCCGGATGTGGGAGACGATGGTCCCGATCCCGATGACGGTCCGTATCCCCAGCTCCTTGGCCAGGGTCTCCTCCACACGGGCGGCAATGTGCATGAGTTCCCTGGCGTCCGAGCCGGGGGAAAGCTGCTTAATCAGGGCCACATCGGTCTCACTGATGGAGAGAACAAAGTCCACCTGCCTGTCCGGGAAGAGGGACTGGATGACATCGATCGCCGCCATATCCGGCGTTCCAAGCTGACGAATCAAAAAAACCGCCCGGGGGACCTCAGAGACAAAGTGGAGCTCCTTCGCCCGAACATAGATGTCTCCCAGCAGGATGTTATCAGAGATGATATTCTTCACAAAGGTGGCTTTGTCATGTTTTTCCTCATAGTAGGCTTTGGCCCCGTTCATGGCGACCCCCGCCATGGAGCACAGGGTGGCGGCAAGCGCGTCCTCCCCCGTGACAAAAACGGCGTAGTCGAACTGGGCCCCAACCCCTGCCAGAGGCCGAAAGGTCCGCCCCGCATAGGCCACGGGATGGTCCCCTTTCCCCAGCACCTCGATCACGCCGGGCCAGCGCTCGCCGATGGAGGTCAGTTCATTGCATGAAACCACCGTCCCCTCGCTGTCAATTACTCCGATGGAACGGTCGGTGCAGTCTTTCATCTGAAGCACCACGCTCTGAAACACTCGACTGGACATCGATAAAGCCTCCTTGCTCGCTTATCCGCAGCTTTCTTATTCAAACACGCCTTTTATTATAAAGGGTGAAGAGGCATTTTTCAAGTAGATTTCAATAATTTTTTGTTGAATTTGACCAAAGTATGGCAATTTCTTCAGAAGTAAGCGGACGCCAGGCCCCTTTTTCCAGTCTCTCATCCAAAGACAGAGGTCCCATAGACAGGCGGTTGAGGTAGGTCACCGGTTTGCCCCGCTGGGCCAGCCTCCGTTTGACCTGATGGTATTTCCCCTCCCGCAGGGTGACCAGCCCCTCGCCGGGGTCCGCCAGCAGCCGCAGCTCAGCCGGGAGACACCGGGTCCCGTCCCCAAGGACCATCCCCTTTTGAAAGGCATCCTGATCCTGCCGGTCCAGTCTCCCCTCCACCCGGACAAAATAGACCTTATCCACATGCTTTTTGGGGGAAAGGAGCGCGTGGGCCAGTGCCCCGTCATCGGTGAGGAGAAGCAGCCCCTCTGTATCCTTATCCAGCCGTCCCACGGGAAAGAGACCCAGCTTTCGCAGCTCAGGGGGCAGCAGGTCCACCACCGTCTTCTGTCTCCGATCCTCTGTGGCGGACAGAAGGCCCGCGGGCTTATGGAGCATAATGCAGGTAGGCCGGCTGTGGGAGAGAATCTCCCCATCCACCGTCATAAGGGCGCTCTCCCCAATTTTCTCCTCTCCCCTTCGGATGACGATTCCATCCACCGCCACCCGTCCGGCCTTCAACAGCTCCCTGGCCTCCCTGCGGGACCAGCGGCCCGTACTCACCAGGGCCTTGTCCAGTCGTTCCAAAGACAGTTCCTCCTTTTTCTCCGGCTTTTCTCAAACAGTGTATCATATTTCCCGGGGATTGAACATAGAAATCACTACGCAAAGAAAAAAGGAGGAATCAAGCGTGTTCATTGTGACCACAAAGATTCGGCGGGGAAGGCTGGCTCTGGGCGCTCTGGGCATTGCGGTTGTCTGCGCCGCCGCTGTGGCCCTCACCAGCTTTCTGGGCGCCTTTGCCCCCGCCTCCGCCGTCACCCCCAATCCAAAAGGGGTGAAAACTGCGGAGGACCGGGTGGCCTATCTGGAGGGCTATGGCTGGCTGGTGAACCCGGAACCCATCGCCGTGGAGGAGGTCTATATCCCGGACGAGTTCGATGAAACCTATACGGAGTATCTGGCCCTTCAAGCCTCCCAAGGCTTCGATCTGACCAAGTACCGCGGCAAGCGTACAAAGCGGTATGCCTACGAGATCCTCAACTATCCCACCGGGGAGACCGGGGTGCAGGCGGGGATCCTCATCTATAAAAATACCGTGGTGGGAGGGGAGGTCCTCTCCGCCCAGCTGGACGGTTTTCTTCACGGGCTTGCCATGCCGGAATCCGGCGGATAGTCCCCGGTTTCCTTTTGAAAGGCGGAACGGAGAAGGGCAGGAGCGGTTTTGGGACATTCGCCCGAAACCGCTCCTGTCTTCGCGGAGGCTTCTTAATAAACCACCAGGTATTTTTCCCTTTCCCAGGAGGAGACCCGTGTGCGGTACTCCTCCCACTCTGCTGTTTTGCCCGCCAGATATTGGGTGGTCACATGGTCACCCAGGGCCTCCATCACCAGCTTGTCCTTCCGGAACTCCCGAATGGCCTCCTCCAGAGAGCCGGGGAGGGAGGCAATCTTATGCCTGACCCTGGTTCTGGCATCCATGGCGTAGATATCTTGAGTGATCTCCGGGGGCGGGGTCAGCTCCCGGCGGATTCCATCCAATCCCGCCGCCAGGCAGACCGCGAGGGAGAGATAGGGGTTGCAGCTGGGGTCAGGACTGCGGAGCTCCACCCGTGTGGACTGCCCTCTGGCAGAGGGGATGCGGACCAGGGCGGAGCGGTTGGAGGCCGACCAGGCCATATAGCACGGGGCCTCATAGCCGGGGACCAGCCGCTTATAGGAGTTCACCAACGGGTTGGTGATGAGGGTGATTCCCTTGATATGGGCCAGGATTCCGGCGATAAAGTGGTAGGCCTCCTTGGAGAGCTTCCTCTCCCCATTCTCATCGAAGAATACATTTTTCCCGCCGCGGAAGAGGGACATATTGGTGTGCATTCCCGATCCCGCCACCCCATAGATGGGCTTTGGCATGAAGGTGGCGTGGAGCCCATTGATCTGGGCCATGGTCTTGACCGCCAGCTTAAAGGTCATGATGTTGTCCGCCGCCCTCAGGGCATCGGTATATTTGAAATCGATCTCATGCTGTCCTCTGGCGTTTTCGTGGTGGGAGGCCTCAATCTCATAGCCCATCTGCTCCAGGGCCAGACAGATCTGGCGGCGGGTACTCTCCCCGTGATCGAGGGGTCCCAGGTCAAAATAGCCGGCCTCATCGTTGGTCACGGTGGTGGGCTTTCCCCTCTCATCGGTCTGGAAGAGGAAAAATTCAGCCTCCGGACCCACATTGAAGGCGTCATAACCCATGGATTCGGCCTGATCCAGGACCCGTTTCAGCACCCCTCTGGGGTCCCCGATAAAGGGGGTCCCGTCCGGATTGTAGACATCACAGATCAGGCGGGCCACCTTGCCATGCTCCGGGTGCCAGGGAAAGACCACAAAGGAATTCAAATCCGGGTAAAGGTACTGGTCCGACTCATTGATTCGGACAAAGCCCTCGATGGAGGAGCCGTCAATGGTAATCTGATTGTTCAGAGCCTTTTTCAGCTGGGACGCGGTAATGGCCACATTTTTCAGCTGCCCGAAAATATCGGTAAACTGCATTCGGATAAATTTGATATCCTCCGCCTCTACTTTTTGAATAATGTCCTCTTTGGTATATCTCATGGCAAGGACCCCTTTCCCCATTCTCTTTTTACTGCCCCTTCGACACAATGCCCGATTGTTTTTATCGTATCACATCACTTTCTCCTTTTCAATTAGCAATTCTCACCCATTCCCCCCGGCTCACGCCCCCATTCCCTTACCGAACGCACAAGAGCGTCCTTTTCCAATTTTCCCCTTTTTTGTCGGATCTTCTCTTTTTTTCTTGGATTTGACAAAATTCGAGCTTTTTCGCCATTGGCATCTGATATTCTTTTGCTATCAGAAAGGAGGGAGCTGATTTTGATGGCTGATATGCAGGATATGTTTCCCAAAGACCTCTGCCTACTCCTTCACCAGCTGGGGATCAGTACCGTCTACCGCGGCTTTTACCAGACTGCCTATGCCGTTATGCTGACAATGGAGGACATGGAGCGTCTCCTCTCTGTCACCAAGCGTCTCTATTGTGATGTAGGCAGGAAGTACGGGGCCACCCCTCAGGGCGTTGAGCGGAATATTCACACCGTGGCTCATGTAGCCTGGAAAC
>JAHHSE010000027.1 GCA_020025395.1 Oscillospiraceae bacterium | reverse complement strand
CGGCGGAGGCCATTAAGACCGGAATCCTCTGCGATGAAACCCTGTTTTCCCTTTTTGAGACCGGGAAGCTCCCTCAGGCCCCCACAGAGGTGATCGCCCGCTGTGTCCGATATAAGGCCGGCGTGGTGGAGCGGGATGAGAAGGAGCAGGGGGAGCGGAGACTGCTGAATCTGGGACATACCGTGGGCCACGCCATCGAGAAGGCCAGCGGATATAAAATCCCCCACGGTCACGCCGTGGCGGCGGGAATCGCCGTGATTGCCCGCGCGGCCCAGCGGCTGGGCTGGACCCGGGAGCCTCTTGCGGACCGAATCTGCGCCTGTCTGGAGAAAAACGGCCTGCCCACCCAAGCCGCCTATTCCGCCCGGGCGCTAAGCGCCGCGGCGCTGGCAGATAAGAAGCGGGCCGGGGATCGGATCACCCTGATTATTCCCCAGAAAATCGGCCTGTGCGTACAGAAGGAAGTGCCTGTGACCGAGCTTTGCCCTGTCATTCAGGCCGGATTGGAGCGTTGAGATATGGATGTTTTGATTCAACCCAAGGCCCTAAAGGGGACGGTTACCCCGCCCCCCAGTAAGTCCATGGCCCATCGGGCCGTCCTGGCCCTCATGCTGGCGGAGCGAGAGGGAATCTTATCCAACCTTGGGATTTCCCGGGACATTCAGGCCACCCAAGCCTGTGTGGCCGCCCTTCAGGAGGCCAAAAGCGCCGGGACTCTCCCCCATCTGGACTGCGGAGAGTCCGGCTCCACCCTCCGTTTCCTCCTCCCCATCTCCCTGGCTGTGACCGGGGGCGGGCATTTTACCGGACGGGGTCGGCTGATGGAGCGGCCCCAGAAGCCCTACCTTGACCTCTTTGAGGAAAAGGGGATTTCCTATACTCAAAAGGAGGGGGTCCTCACCGTTCGGGGAACCCTGCTCCCCGGCCTCTACCGTCTGCCGGGGAATGTCTCCAGCCAGTTTGTCACCGGCCTTCTCTATGCTCTGCCTTTGTTGGAGGGAGATTCGGAGATTCAAATGACCTCTCCTCTGGAATCGGCAAGCTATGTGGATATGACCCTGGATATGCTGGAGCGCTTTGGGATTACCATCGGGCAGAGAAAGGATGGCTTCCTGGTCCCCGGGGGCCAGAGATACCGGGCCAAAAATCTGACCATTGAGGCCGACTGGTCCCAGGCGGGATTCTGGTATGCCGCCAAGGCCCTGGGCAACGAGATTGAGATCACAGGGCTGGACCCCAACTCCAAACAGGGGGACCGGGTGGTGGACAGCCACTTTGCCTCTCTCTGCGGGGCGGGGGATCGGACCATCGATGTATCCGACTGCCCCGATCTGGTCCCCCCTCTGGCGGTGATGGCAGCCCTTCGGCAGGGGACCACCACCCTGACCGGGGCGGCCCGGCTCCGAATCAAGGAGAGCGACCGACTGGCCACCACGGCTGCCCTGCTCACGGCCCTGGGGGGACAGGTGGAGGAGGGGGAGGAACATCTGACCGTCCGAGGGGTGCCTCGGCTCATTGGCGGGAAGGTGGACGGAGCCAACGACCACCGAATCGTCATGGCGGCAGCCATTGCCGCCACCGCCTGCCGGATGCCGGTCACCATTTTGGGTGCCCAGGCGGTGGAGAAATCCTACCCCGCCTTTTTTGAGGAATATCAGCGGTTGGGAGGGGAAATTCATGTCCTCTGAATTTGGAAAGCTCCTCCGGGTCTCGGTGTTCGGACAGTCCCATGGAACGGCCATCGGAGTCATCATGGACGGCCTGCCCGCGGGAGAGGCGATTGACCGGGAGATTCTGGGGGCCTTTCTGGCCCGGCGGAAGCCGGGAAATTCCCTCCTCTCCACCCAGAGGCGGGAGACGGACGCCCCCATTTTTCTCTCCGGGCTGGAGGAGGGGGTCACCTGCGGGGCGCCGCTGTGCGCCGTGATTGAGAACAGGGACCAGCGCTCCGCCGATTACGCCAAGCTGACCGATATACCCCGGCCGGGACACGCGGATTATACCGCCTGGGCCAAGTGGAAGGGACAGGCGGATCTCCGGGGGGGAGGGCACTTTTCCGGACGGCTCACCGCTCCCCTGTGTATTGCAGGGGGGATTGCCAAGCAGATTTTGGCCCGAAAGGGGATCTTTGTGGGGGCGCACCTTCTCTCGGTGGGACAGGAGACCGATGCCCCCTTTCCCCTGTTCCCCACGGCGGAGCTTTTGGAATCGATGGGAAAAAAGCCCTTTCCCGTTCTGGACGACAAGGCGGGAGAGCGAATGGAGAAGGCCATTCTGGAGGCCCGTCAGGAGGGGGATTCTCTGGGCGGGGTGATCCAGTGCGCCGCCATCGGTCTGCCCGCCGGATTGGGGGAGCCTATGTTCGGCGGGGTGGAAAATCGGCTTGCGGCGGCCCTCTTCGGCATTCCCGCCATCAAGGGAGTGGAGTTTGGGGCGGGGTTTGCCGCCGCCCGCCTCCGGGGTTCGGAGAATAACGACCCCTTCTTATGGGAGGGGGGAAGGGTCACCGCCGCCTCGAACCACGCGGGAGGAATCCTGGGGGGGATCACCTCAGGGATGCCCCTCGTCTTACAGGCCGCGGTAAAGCCTACCCCCTCCATCTCCCGCCCCCAGCAAACCGTCAGTCTCTCCCGAAAAGAGGGGGCAGAGCTGGAGATTCATGGGAGGCATGACCCCTGTATCGCCCACCGGGCCGTCCCGGTGGTGGAGGCGGTGACCGCCTTGGTGCTGCTGGATATGAGATTGGAGGGCAATCATGGAACTTTCTGAGCTGAGAGATAGGATTGATGCCTTGGATGATCGGCTCCTGGCCCTGTTTTTGGAGCGGATGGAGCTTTCCGAGGCGGTGGCCGCCTGCAAAAAGGCCCGTCAGCTGCCCATTTTAAACAGGACCAGAGAGCGGGAGATTTTGACCAAGGTGATGGAAAAGGCCGGGGAAAAGGAGCGCTATGCCTATCACCTCTTCTCCACCCTTTTCCAGCTCTCCCGCTCCCGTCAGGCGGAGCTGCTCTCCGGGCCAAGCCGGGTCCGGGCCCAGGTGCGGGCCGCCCTGTCCGCCGGGGAGGCGGCCTTTCCCCAGACCGGACTGGTGGCCTGTCAGGGGATGGAGGGGGCCAACGCCCAAGCCGCCTGCGACCGTCTTCTCCCCCGTGGGAGCATCGTCTATGTCAAGACCTTTCAGGCTGTGGTGTCCGCCGTGGAATCCGGCCTGTGTCAGTTCGGGGTTCTCCCCATTGAAAACAGTTCCAACGGCTCGGTGCGGGAGGTCTATGACCTGCTTCAGAGCCGAAAGCTCCCGGTGGTCCGGTCCACCCGCCTCTGTATCCGCCATGAGCTTCTGACCCTTCCCGGCAGCAGGCTGGAGGACATCACCGAGATCTATTCCCACGAACAGGCCATCGGACAATGCTCCAAATTCCTGGGCGGCTTAAATGGGGTTCGGGTCATCCCCTGCGGCAACACCGCCGCCGCCGCCAGGCTGGTGTCGGAGCGGGGAAATCCCCATGCCGCCGCCATCTCCTCCCACCCCTGTGCCGCCCTCTACGGACTGACCTGTATCAAGGAGGACCTCCAGGACAGTGACAATAACTATACCCGATTTATCTGCATTGCCAAGGAACCGGCCATCTATGCCGGGGCCAACCGAATCAGTCTGATTCTGGCCTGTGAAAACAGGCCGGGGGCCCTTTATGACATCCTCTCCAAGCTTTCCGTCCTGGGCATCAACATGACCAAGCTGGAATCCTGCCCGGTCACCGGGCGGAACTTTGAATTCGTCTTCTTTCTGGAGCTGGAGGCCTCGGTCCTCCAGCCGGGGGTCCTGTCCATGCTGGAGGAGCTGGAGCGGAGCTGTGAGAGCTTTCAGTTCCTGGGCAGCTATGGGGAGGTCTGACCATGGGGGAGAAGATCTATGGTCTGCTGGGGCGCAGACTGGGCCACAGCTGGTCGGTCCCCATCCACACCGCCCTGGGCTGTCCCGCCTATCGGCTGATTGAGCGGGAGCCGGAGGAGCTTTCAGACTTTCTTCGCCGGGAGGACATTGGGGGCCTCAATGTCACCATCCCCTATAAGCGGGAGGTCCTCTCCTTCTGTGATGAGGTGGACGGGAGCGCCCGGGCCATCGGAAGCGCCAACACCCTGGTCCGCCGAGGGGGAAAGCTCATCGCCTTCAACACGGACGGAATCGGTTTTTGCGCCATGGCGGAGCGGGCGGGAATCTCTCTGGCCGGGAGGAAGGTGGTGGTGCTGGGGAGCGGAGGGGCCTCCCTTACCGCCGTGGCCTGCGCCAGGCAGCTGGGGGCCGGAGAGGTGGTGGTCATCTCCCGGTCGGGGAAGGACAACTATCAGAATCTGGACCGTCATTCTGATGGGGAGATCCTGGTCAATACCACCCCGGTGGGGATGTATCCTGACAACGGAAAGGCCCCGGTGGATCTGTCCGCCTTCCCGGTCTGCCGGGGGGTGCTGGATCTGATCTACAATCCTCACAGGACCGCCCTTCTTCTGCAGGCGCAGGAGCGGAACATTCCCTGTTCCGACGGTCTGCCCATGCTGACGGCCCAGGCCGGGGCCGCCGAAGAGATTTTCTTTGACAAGCCCATCCCCCATGGGGAGATCGAGAAAATCCTGACCCGGCTCCGTCGGGAAACGGAAAACCTGGTTCTCATCGGAATGCCCGGCTGCGGCAAGAGCACGGTGGGAAAGGCCCTGGCCCGACTCACCGGGCGGGAGGCCGTTGACCTGGACCAATGGGTGGAGGAGAAGGCGGGATGCTCTGTCCCCCGCCTCATTGAAACCTGCGGAGAGCAGGTCTTTCGGGATTGGGAACAGAAGGCGGCAGAGGCCTGTGGCAGACAGACCGGAAAGATCCTGATGACCGGCGGGGGGATCGTAACCCGACCGGACAACTATGCCCCCCTGAAGCAGAACGGACGAATCTACCATTTGATTCGGGAGCTTTACCGACTGCCCACCCGAGGCCGTCCTCTCTCTCAGGGGAAAGACCTCTCCCGGCTCTGGGAGGAGCGGGCCCCCTTCTATGCCCGGTTTCGGGATCAGACAGTGGAAAACAACGGGACGGCGGAGGAGACCGCCGCCGCCATTTGGAGGGATTTTTGTGCGTATACTGGTGATGAACGGTCCCAATATGAACCTTCTGGGCATTCGGCAGCCGGAGGTTTACGGCAGGACCACCTATGAGGAGCTGAAAGCCATGATTCAGGAGGAGGCGGACCGCCTGGAGGTCCAGGTATCCTTCTTCCAGTCCAATCATGAGGGGGCCTTGGTGGATGCCGTCCAGCAGGCCTATTTTGACGGAATGGATGGGATCATCCTCAATCCCGCCGCCTATACCCACACCAGCATCGCCCTTCTGGACGCTTTGAAGGGGGTGGGTCTTCCCGCCGTGGAGGTCCACATCTCCGACCCGGACAGCCGGGAGGACTTCCGCCGGGTCTCCTACCTTCGGTCGGCCTGTATGGCCGCCATTCGGGGAAAGGGTCCAGAGGGCTATCTGGAGGCCCTCCGCCTCCTGCGGGACAGGATCATGGGAGCATAGGTTTCGCCCAAATCCCAACCCACCCGGAGGGACTAAGCTGATCTTTACAACAGGTCTTCCCCTTTCACAACAAAATCCCCCCATTTCCGTCATACGACAGGAAATGGGGGGATTTCGGCTTGGGGCTGACAGTGCGGCAAGAGCCAGGGGACAGGCCCTTCGCTTTGGCCGGAACAGGAGAGCCGATGCTTACATCCGGTATTTTTCATCCAGCCGGAAGCTGTGGACCATCTCTTTCATGAGGGCCACCTGACCGGCCAGTTCCTCCGCTGTGGCGGCACTCTCCTCCGAGGTGGCCGAGTTGGTCTGAACCACCGAGGAGACCTGATCGATCCCGGTGGTGACCTCCTGAAGCTCCACGGACTCCTCCCGGTATATCTCGGCGATCCGATCAATGGCGGAGACTACCGTATCCATCTGGGCTGCCACCTGATCCAGAGAGGCGGCTGTCACATCGGCGATCTGCACCCCTTCATTTACGGCGGAGATGGTGACCTGAATCAGCTGGGTGATGTCTTTGGCGGCCTCAGCGCTCTTGCTGGCCAGATTTCGGACCTCATCGGCAACCACGGCAAAGCCCTTTCCGGCCGTTCCCGCCCGGGCCGCCTCCACCGCCGCATTCAGCGCCAGAATATTGGTCTGGAAGGCGATGTCCTCCACGGTCCGAACAATTTTTTCAATTTCGGCGGAGTGGTTGCTGATGTTGTTCATGGCATGAAGCATATTCTGCATATTGCGGTTGCTTTCCTTCACCTTGCCGCCGATGCTGCTGACCTCCCGACTGGTCTTTTCCGCCCCATCGGCCTCTTCGGTGGTGTGGGCGGACAGGGTTTCGATGGAGGCCGCCAGCTCCTGGATGGTGCTGGCCTGCTCGGTGGCGCCCTGAGCCAGGGCCTGGGCACCGGAAGACATATTGGAGGCGCTGGCGTCCACCTGCTCTGCGGCATCCAAAATGCCAAACATCGCCTGGGACAGGGATTTTTGAATGTCGTTCATGGCCGTCTTCAGCTTGCTGAAATTACCCACATAGTCCTGCTTGAGTTCAAAAATCAGATTGCGGCGGCCCATCTCCTCCAGAACCTCGGAGATTTCCTCGATATACGCGATATAGGTTTTCAGCCGGTCCACAATGTGGGAAATGCTCGTAGCCAGGTCCCCGATCTCATCATTGTGCGCGGTGTCGATCTGAACATCCAAATCCCCCTGTGCCAATCGGTCTGTCACCCGCTCCAGATTTACAATGGGCCGCAGCATTGCTTTGATGTTGATGGCGATGACCACACCCAGAAGCAGGGCGGCAATCAGGAAACTGGTGATGATGATTTGAATCAGATTCTTAATCTCCCCGTTGTATTCCTCCATGGGCATACATCCCAGTATTTTCCATCCGTGTTTACTGAGGAGGAGGGTGCCATGAAAGTCCTCTCCCCCGCGGCTATAGGCGGCACCCCGGAGCTCCTGCCCGGTTTCAACGGCGGACCTCATATTATCCGAATAGGTGATCTGGGAGATGTCTGTCAGAAGCTCCTCGTGATTGGGATGATAGATAATGCGGTTGGTCCCGTCATAGACCACCGGATAGCCGGTCTCTCCCAGATGGACCTGAGAGAGCATCTCATAGACGGCGTCCAGCGTCACATCCGCGCCAACGGCTCCCACAAGAGTGGAACCCTTCATGATGGGGTAGGCAATGGTGACCACCATCTTTGATGTATTTACATCCTCATAGGCTCCGCTGACGATGGGCGCTCCATTGCTGGCCTCCAGCTGTTTCCACCAGGGGCGGTCCGTCAGCACAAAGCTCCGATCCGATGTGGTGCCGTCGCTGAGGATGCTCTGACGATTCCGGGCGCAGCAGACAAACAGGGTCAGCGTGTTCTGAGGCAGGCGGTCCTTCGCGGCGCTCAATTCCTTTGCCGCCAGGGAGAACAGCTGGGAGTCCTCAAATCGGAAGTCAGGCCCCGCAGCATGGGCCTCCATCACCAGACGATCCACATTGTCCATACTGGAGATCACCGCAAGGGAGTTTGTGATCCCCTCCAGATACCCGTCCACATCCGCACGGATGTTCTCCGCCTGACTGGAGATGTGCATACTGGTCAGCCGGCGGATCTCCCCGCTGGTCCGAATGGTCAGCAGCACCCCCACGATTACCAGCACGAGGGCCAGGGACCCCAGCAGCCCCAGCATCATCTTACCCTGAATACCCAGCCGACCCTTTCTTTTCGGGGCGTGGGCTGCCTGCGCTTCATTCCCCATGTTCATTTACAATCCTTCCTTCTTTCTCCGGTATACCACTGTGCGGGCCACGGTCCCTTCCACGCCTCGAGAAGACCACATTCCTATCCCGTTTCCCCGGAACCAGGCAGCTCCCGCGGCCCTAATACAATCTCTTTTCTGATTCTACCATATCCTCCCTTTATGCGCAAGGCAATCCGTCTGTTTGCCCAGGATTTTAATTGATTTCTGAAATCTGATCGGGTTACAGGTTGGGAGACGGGTCATTCCATTCCGTGAAAACGGCTGTGGCGTGTCATTGTAAACGATGGTTTTTTATGCTATACTGAAAAGACAGAAAGGCCCGCCTCGAAGGAGACGGAATCTCCCTTTTTCAGGCTGTGGGAAGGCCACGGACGGTTGGGCAGCTCAGGCGGTCCGTTTACACGAAGAAAAACGCCCCACACGAAACGGCACCGCAGCAGGAACCCGGAGCGGACAGCCGTCCCGGAAAGGAGGTCCCCATGCATCCGTTTATTTATTTTCTGATATATGCCAGTGCCGGTGCGCTGATGTTCAACGGCCTGTACCGGATGTTCGGACTTTCCTTTGATCGGACCGGCGTAAATCGAAAGGTGGAAGGTCTCTCCTTTTTCCTCTGCTATCTCATCAATCTGGCCAATGGGTTTCTGGTGCATATCTTCCTTCTGAATGGATTGGTCTCCACCCTTTCCGTTCTTTCCCTGGTCTTCCTCTATCCGGGAAAATTCTTTTTCAAGGCAGCCAGGGCCCTCTGCATCCTCTCCCTGCCCATGACCTGTGAGCTGGTGGTTTACAGCCTGACCCTCCTCCTCCGGTTCCCTCAGCCCCCGTTTCATCCCGTTACCCTGATTGCGGGCTTTCTGGCCCATCTGCTCTTTTTTATTTTATCCCTGATCTTAAAGCAGCACTGGGCCCCCATCACCATCCCTAAAATCTCTTCCCTTTACTGGTTTGTCATTTTCTGTCTTCCCGGAAGCAGCATTCTCCTGATTCTGGTCTCCTGTATCCGGTATGTGTATACAGACGCCTTTTTGCTTCTCCTCACCTGCTGGATGGTGCTGATTATCAACCTGGTGACCTTTTATGTCCTGGACAAGCTGGGGGAATACAGCACCGCTTACTGCGAGCGGGAGCTTCTGGACCAGCAGAACCGGGCCTATCGGGCGGAGTTTGACCTGATGCGCGAGTCGGAACAGCAGGTTCTCAGCCTTCGTCACGATATGAAAAACCATCTGGCGGTCCTTCGGGAATATGCCGCCCAGGGGCGGACAAGGGAGCTGGAGCAGTATCTGGATACCTTTTCCAAAAAACTGATCCGCCCCGGCTATGTCCATACGGGAATCCCGGACATTGACAGCATCTTAAATTATAAATTGGAGCAGGCCCATAGGGCCGGGGCCGAGCTTACCCTGAATATCACCCTTCCGGAGCGTCTCACCGCCGACCCCTTCGACCTCAATGTCCTTTTGGGAAATCTGCTGGACAATGCGGTGGAGGGGATGGAGCGGAGCGCCCGCAAAGAGCTTTCCCTGACCCTTCAGGCGGACCGGGGGATCTTTTATCTGAAGCTGTGCAACAGCTATGACGGTGTGGCCCATTGGGAGATGGGGGAGGAGGGTCCCGTCTACCACTCCCGAAAAAAGGGGATGGGCCACGGGCTTGGTCTGCAGATTGTCAAGCGCACCGTGGACAAATACCATGGTCAGCTTCAGCTTCACAACGGAACGGACCAGTTTGTTGCAGAGGCCCTTCTCTATCTGGACCCATAGCAGAACCCAAGGCTGATCCGTTCGTTCAGCGTTTCCGCCGGCCCCATCTGCGCAAATAATTTTTTGAAAAAGCACTTGCCATTCGGGAAATAGTATGGTAATATAACAGTAACAATTCTTATTATTGATTTTCGGCCGAAGAAGGCTTCGGAATCAGGCCTTTTCTCCGGTATGAGAAGATCAATGGAAAGGGGTGGAAATGAACCATCTGTCTATGGACATACGGGTCCCCATCGAAGCGGACAACCCCAGCATTGTTCGGATAGAGGAAAAATGCATCAAATGCGGAATGTGCAAGGAGGTTTGCACCAAAGAGATTGGGGTTCACGGAACCTATACCCTGGAGCAAACGGGAAACCAGGCCATCTGCATCCACTGCGGTCAGTGCGCCAATGTCTGTCCCACCGACAGCATTATGGAAAAGCAGGAATATCCCCAGGTCAAGCAGGCTGTTTTAGACCCCGATCAAATCGTGATATTCAGCACCTCTCCCGCTGTACGGGTTTCCCTGGGTGAGGCCTTTGGAATGGCAGAGGGGGGCTTTGTCCAGGGAAAAATGATCTCTCTTCTCCGTGCCCTGGGTGCCGACTATGTTTTGGACACCAATTTTGGGGCGGATCTCACCATTATGGAAGAGGCCAGCGAGCTGATCCAACGGGTGACCCAAAAGACCGCCCCCCTGCCTCAATTCACAAGCTGCTGTCCCGCCTGGGTCAAATTTATGGAGCTTTATTATCCTGACTGGCTCCCCCATCTCTCCTCTTCCAAAAGCCCCATTGGGATGCAGGGCCCCACCATCAAAACCTATTTCGCGAAAAAAATGGGACTGGACCCCAAAAAAATCGTCAATGTGGCTGTCACGCCATGCACCGCTAAGAAATACGAAATCCGCAGAGAGGAGATGTGTGCCTCCGGCGCCTTCCATCAGGCGGAGGGAATGCGGGATATGGACTATGTCATCACCACCCGTGAGCTTGCCGCCTGGGCGAAAGAGGCGTCCATTGATTTCTCCGCCCTGCCGGACAGTGAATACGATTCCTTTTTGGGGACGGCCTCGGGCGCCGGTGTGATCTTCGGCAATACCGGCGGGGTTATGGAGGCGGCTGTCCGCACTGCGTATGAGTTTTTGACCGGGCAAACCGCCCCGAAAGAACTTCTGACCCTCACCCCGGTCCGCGGCTATGAGGGGATCCGTGAGGCCGTCCTCTCCCTGCCCGGTCTGGATCTTCGGGTGGCGGTGGTCCATGGAACCGCCAACGCCAGAACACTGATAGAGGATCTCCGCCGAGGCCTTCGTCAGTATCATCTGATTGAAGTGATGACCTGTCCCGGAGGCTGTATCGGAGGGGGCGGTCAGCCGAAGGATTTTTTGAAGGAGAAGGATGCGGTCCGCAAGGCCAGAATGAAAAGCCTCTATGCCAGAGACCAGGCAATGGAACTCCGAAAAAGCCATGACAATCCAGAGATCCGACAGGTCTATCAGGAATTTTACGGAAAACCCTTGAGCGAAAGATCCGAGCAAATGCTGCATACGAGATACCAGGACAAAAGTGAAATTTTTAAAGGAGGAAAAATCAATATGACAAAGTGGAAATGCAAGGTGTGCGGTTATATCTATGAGGGCGAGACCCTTCCCGCTGATTTCGTATGTCCCCTCTGCAAGCAGCCCGCCTCCGCTTTTGAGAAGATGGAAGTGGGACAGGGTGCTTCCAAGTACGCAGGCACCAGGACCGAGAAGAATCTGGAAGCCGCCTTTGCCGGCGAATCCCAGGCCAGAAACAAATACACCTATTTTGCCTCTGTAGCGAAGAAGGAGGGCTATGAGCAGATTGCCGCCCTCTTCCTGAAGACGGCCGACAACGAAAAGGAACACGCCAAGCTCTGGTTTAAGGAACTGAACGGCCTTGGAGACACCGCGGAGAACCTTCTCCATGCCGCCGAAGGGGAAAACTACGAGTGGACCGATATGTATGAGGGATTTGCCAAGACCGCCGAGGAGGAGGGCTTCCATGAGCTGGCTGTCAAGTTCAGAAATGTGGCTGCCATTGAGAAGCACCATGAGGAGCGGTACCGTGCCCTTCTGAAAAATGTGGAGACCGCCGCTGTCTTTGAAAAGAGCGAGGTCAAGATCTGGGAGTGCAGAAACTGCGGCCATCTGGTCATCGGGACCAAAGCGCCGGAGGTCTGCCCCACCTGCAACCACCCCAAGAGCTTTTTTGAAGTTCACGCCGAAAACTATTAATTGCCCCCCTCTCTTTGACCGAAAAGAATGCCCCCAGATCCCAAGGGATCTGGGGGCATCATGCAGTCAGAGCAGTCCCTGACTGCTCCGACCGCATGAAATATGCCGATGCTTTCCCCAAACCGGAACGGCATCGGCATATTTGCGTTGTCCGAAGCTGATTTTTAAAAGCGGCTGGCGTAGCCGCACCGGCGGCAGAGGTCCTCTGTGGGCCGGCGGCGGGAGAAGCCCTCATAGATGGCTCTGGCCCGCTCCCCCTCCAGAATGTCCCGGAGGCTCTGGCGGTACAGATTCCCCAAAGCCAGCTCCCCCTCGTGGTCCAGACAGCAGGGCACCACCGTTCCATCCCAAAGCACTCCAATCTGGGTCCGCAGTCCATGGCAGAAACGGGTCCCGGTCTCCTTCGCCTCCCGGTCCGGCCAATCGAACCTGGAGCCCCCCTCCAAAAAGAGCCGGGGGGCCAGCCGTCTGGTGTTCTGTCTGGGCCGGGGCCAGTTTTCCGGGGAAAGCCCGGTTTTTCGGGCCAGAAATTCCTCTACCTCCCTGTTCCGACGCTCCAGTCCCCCCTCGTTCCAAAGACGAAACACCGTAATTACCCCCTGACGGGCCAGGGCCTCCCCGCTCGCCCAGACCTCCTCCAGATAAGTCTCCAGGTCCGGCCCCTCGTTGGCCTCAAAGCTGTGGAGAGAGACCGAAACCTTATGAAGGGCCTGGGCCTTGCGCAGTCCCTCCAGGCGGCGCTTCAGCAGGGTCCCGTTGGTGGTGAGGCAGAGCTTGAAGCCCAGCGCTCCCCCAATTTCCATCAGCCCCTCCAGCTCCGGGTGGAGAAGCGGCTCCCCCATCACATGGAGGTAGAGATAGCCGGTCACGGGCCGCAGCTTTTCCGCCACAGCCTGAAACTGCCCCGGACCCATCTCCCCCAAGGGGCGCCGGGTTCCGGGGCAGAAGCTGCAGTTCAAATTACACCGATTGGTGATTTCCACATACACGCGATCGAACATGGCCTTCTCCTTCTGGCTTCCGTTGGAAACCGAATCTCACTGTGCATTATATCAGCCATCTTCTTCGGGTGCAACCTTAACGGCTCTTTTCCGAGAGGTCCTTTTTTTCCCGGGGGCGGGGAAAAAGATCCGAAGGGTTCCGTCCTCCCCCTTCAGCACCTCCGCCTCCACCTCATAGACCCGCAGGAGAAATTCGGAGGTGAGAAGCTCCTCCGGGGTTCCCTCCCCTACCATTATCCCATCCTTCATGGCGTAGAGCCGATCACAGTAGGCCGCCGCCAAATTCAGATCATGGATGGCGGCGATCACGGTACAGTCCGTATTCCGGACCAGCTCCATCAGCTGGAGCTGGTATTTGATATCCAGATGGTTGGTCGGCTCGTCCAGCACCAGGATGGGGGTCTGCTGAGCCAGCGCCCGGGCAATCAGCACCCGCTGTTTCTCCCCGCCGGAAAGGGTAAAAAACCCCTGCTCCGCCAGAGAGGAAAGCTGGGTTCGCTCCAGGATCTGGCGGATCCAGGCCCGATCCTCCCGGCTGTCGGCTTCCAGCAGCCCCTTTCTCGCCTGCCGCCCCATCATGACGACCTCTTCCACCGTGAAGTCAAAGGCGGCCTCCTGTTCCTGCACCATCACCGCAAGACGCTGGGCCATCTCCCGGTTGCTCATGGTGAGCAGGTCCTCCCCCATGAGGGAGAGCGTCCCCTCCTGAGGACGGAGGACTTTATAGAGATTTTTGAGAAAGGTGGATTTTCCGCTGCCGTTGGGGCCGATCAGACCCACAAATTCCCCCTTTTCCACATGGAAATCCACACTCCGGAGAATTTCCCGCTTCCGAACGCCGTATCGGACCTGTTTTACCTCTATCATGGCGTCCTCCTACTGAAATTCATATCGGCGAACCTTAATCATCCAAAGGAACAGGGGCGCCCCCAAAAATGCCGTCAGAATCCCCACCGGGATCTCCATGGGCGGTTTCAGCATTCTGGCCCCCACATCCACCCAAATCAGGAAGACGGCCCCGAAGAGGGTGGAGAGGGGGATGAGCTTCCGATGGTCCGGTCCCACCATGGAGCGGACCAGATGGGGAATCACCAGACCCACAAAGCCGATGCACCCGCTCACCGCCACCGAAGAGGCGGTGAGGAGGGCGGTGAGGCCGATCAGCACATTTCGGACCAGCTTCAGGTCCACGCCCAGGGTAACGGCCGCACTGTCTCCCATCATCATGGCGTTAAGGGGCTTGGACAGGGCCAGCATTCCCAGCACAGCGGGGAGGATCAGCCCTGCCAGCAGGGGGATGTCCTCCCACTTGGCGCTTCCCAGTCCGCCCAGCATCCAGAAGGTTGCCTCCCGAATGGCGGCATCGTCCGGTGCGGTATAGACGATGTAGTTTGTAAATGCCTGGAACATGGCGGAGACCGCCACACCCACCAGAATGAGCCGAATGGGAGTGACCCCATTTCGGCTCCGGGCCAGCAGATAGACCAGGAAAATGGAGAACAAAGCCCCCGCAAAGGCCCCCACCGAAACAGAAAGCCTGCCGAAAAACGGAAGGGAAACCCCGATCAGCATGGAGAGGACCGCTCCAAAGGAGGCGCCGGAGGAGATCCCCAGCACATAGGGTTCCGCCAGAGGATTTTTGGTGAAGGCCTGCATTCCCACCCCGGAGAGGGTGAGGG
>JAHHSE010000026.1 GCA_020025395.1 Oscillospiraceae bacterium | reverse complement strand
CCTGGGGCTTGGGCACCCGGCTCTTGGAAACCTGCGCCTTAGGCGGCTGCGGTTTGGGTCCCTGTTTTCCCTTCGAGGCGGGGCGAGTCCTGTTTTCCTGCCTCCCCTCTTTTTCTGGCCGCACTCCTGCGTGCCGCTCCCGACCGGTACGGGCCTCCCCATCCGATGCGGAACTGCTTCCCAAAAAATCCTCCAGCCGACGGGAGAGCAGCTCACCGGGATCCTCCTCCCTGGGTGTTACCTTTCGAAGTTTTTCCAGCTCGGACTGGGGGGGCGCCACATAGTTTTCCGGCCGCTTTCCCTTACCGCTCCGCACCACACAGATCTCACTGGTGTGGAAGGATTTGGGGGATTCCGGCATCTCCTCCAGACGCACCCGCACAGTCTCCCGGAGGAGGTTGACACTTGACACCGTACCCACCCCGTCCGGGGTCTCCACAAAGGATTCCTGCTTGGGGCAGCGCTTCACCGCGTCCTCATAGGCCTCCTGCTCATATTTAAGACAGCACATAAGCCGCCCGCAGGTCCCGGAGATCTTGGTAGGATTGAGAGAGAGATTTTGGGTCTTTGCCATTTTGATGGAAACCGGCTGAAACTCGTCCAAAAACTGTTTGCAGCAGAAGGGCCTTCCACAGATTCCCAGACCCCCCATCATTTTTGCCTCATCCCTCACGCCGATCTGACGCAGCTCAATGCGGGAGTGAAAAATGGAGGCCAGCTCCTTTACCAGGGCACGAAAATCCACTCGATTTTCCGAGGTAAAGAAAAAGAGAATCTTGCTGCCGTCAAAGCTGTACTCCACCTCTACCAGCTTCATATCCAGCTTATGCTGCGCGATTTTCTTCTGGCAGATGGAGAAGGCCTCCTTCTCCTTGAGCTTGTTTTTCTGGACAATCTCCCTGTCCCTTTCGGTAGCCAGTCGGAGAACGGGACGGAGGGGCTGGACCACCAGATCATCCTCCACCTGGGTATTGCCTTTGACGCACTCTCCATATTCCATCCCCCGGCTGGTCTCCAGAATCACACCGTCGCCGACCTGAATCTGGTTACCCATGGGGTCAAAAAAATAAGCTTTTCCCCCCGGCTTAAACCGGGCGCTGATAATTTCGGTCATAATTTTCTCCTTATGGAACTCCTTTTCAAAAATATTTCCACAATTTCTTTTATCCTGTGGAAAAGTTCCCGGCGCACAGCCACCCTGCCAGATGACCGACCCCCACATGGGACAGGGCCGCCTCTGCCAGGGTTTTCAAAAGCTGAATTTTTTTCATCCCGACAGGGCGAAGGGAAGCGTCCCTCCGCATCCTCCCCTCGATATGGAGGAGGGCAGCCTGAAACAGCGCCTGCAGCGTGTCCCGGTCCAGGTTTTCCAGCTCCACGCATCGGGCCATCAGGGCCTGCTCCTGTCCGAACAGGAGCAGGTCCGCCAGGGCGGCTGCCTGGGGATCTTCCTCCCTCTGTTCCCGTTCGGGAGGAAGGAGGGCAATTTCCTCACAGCGGGAGCGGATGGTTGGCAGCAAAGCCCCCGCTGTTTCCGACAGGAGGAGAAAGGCCGCGTAAACCGGACCCTCCTCCAAAATCTTAAGAAGGGCATTCTGGGCGCTGAGATTCATGGCGGAGGCAGGGTCAATGAGACAGACCTTCCGGCCGGCCTCATTGGGTCTTATATAGACATCGGCCCTCATTTGGCGCACCTGGCTCACCAAAATTTCTTTTTTCCCCTCCGCCGGACGGAGGACGGTCACATCAGGATGGATTCCCGCCGCCGCCTTCTTACAGTGGGGACAATGCCCGCAGGGGTTCCCTCTCTCCGGGCACACCAGGGCAGAGGCCAGCGCCATGGCCCACCGATGCTTTCCCGATCCGTCAGGACCTGTGATCAGATAGGCGTGGGACAGCCGGCCAGACGCCGCCAGACGGCGTACCTTCCCCACAATCTCCGAATCAGACACGCTCGAACCGCTCAATGTCAACCACAAAGATGGTGGCCCCGCCAACCGTGACCTCCACGGGCATACTGGGATAGTAGCCGTAGCTCATCTCCGTGGTGGTGGGGATCATCTGCTTTCGGCTATGGGAACATTCCCGAATGATATCAACCACATCCTGCACCTTCTCCTCATCCACACCGATCAGAATGGTCACATTTCCCGCCATAAGGAAACCGCCGGTGGTGGCAAGCTTGGTGGAGGAAAAGCCTTTTTTGGTCAGGGATTGGGTCACCAGATTGGCGTCATCGTGGTTAATAATGGCAATGACAAGTTTCATCATACTAACCCCCTTGTCTGTTTTTGCCCATGTATACCAAATAGATATGGGTCTATTATACTCTATTCTATCCTTTTTGAAAAGTTCAAAATTTTCATTTTATCCCTTTCCCGCAAAGACCGGGGGCTTTTTTCCCTTTTGCCTTCCCTTACTCTCAGACTGTTTTCCTTTTTGGAAAAAAAAGATCGGCAAGGTTTCCCTTGCCGATCTGAGGCTGCGGAAAAAGTCATGGACTTTTCCCACAGCCTTTATCATGCCGATTTCCGCCCGGTTTGAAAAACCGGAACAGTCTTCCCTCACCCACAGTCCTGAAGGCCCAAGGGCTTCGGGTCCCGCCTTTTCAGTCCTTGCCGTAAGCCACCACGGTACGGCGGTTTGGCTCCGTACCCACAGAGTAGGTGGTCACATTGGGGACATCCTGCAGGGCGGTATGGATAATGTGGCGCTCATAGGCATTCATCGGCTCCAGGGTTACATTCCGGCGGTATTTGACCACCTTGCCCGCCACCTTATTGGCCAGACGAATCAGAGCCTCTTCCCGCTTGGCCCGATAATTTTCCGTGTCCACATGGATACGGACCCGCTTGGAGCGGTTCCGGTTCACCGAATAGCTGGTGAGCTGCTGAATCGCATCCAGGGTCTCTCCCCGGCGGCCGATGAGCGCCCCCAGATCGTCCCCGACCAGCTCTACCTCATAGGTCCCCTCCCCGGTGGTTTTAATTCTGATTTCCGCCTCCACAAACATATGGTGCATAAGCCCCTTGAGGAAGGTCCGGATTTTCTCCTCCATCTCCTCCTCCCCAGCGCAGACGGCGCCGTCCTCCTCCGAAAGAAGAGGCTGCTTCTCCTCCTCCGAAACCGGCTCCTGCTCCCCGCCGCAAAAGGCCTGTTCAGAGGTCTCTTTCTCCTCCTCCGGCGCCTCATAGGTCACCCGCACCTTGGCAGGCGTTCCGCCAATGCCCAGAAAGCCGGACTTGGCCCGCTCCAGCAGTTCCACAGAGACATCATCCCGGTCCAGCCCCAGAGTGCGGAGGGCGGCCGCAATGGCTTCTTCCTCGTTCTTTCCTGTGGATTCCAAATATTTCAGCATTGCCCTTCTCCTCCTTACTCCTGCTCCGTCTCGTTTTCCTTCTCCCGGACCTGGGCGGCCTCCTCCGGGGGCGGGATCTGCTCCCCGCTTTCCGAAAGGTCTTCCCCTCTGGAGGCCAGCGCGGCCTCAATGGCGGCCTCATCCACCGGGGCGGCGGGATCATGATAGGGGGTCACGCCACCGAAACGGTCGGGATCATAGGCCCGTCCCCGGGCATAGGTCCGCAGCCCCACACGGCTCACCTCCGCCACGGCCCGATCCTGCTGGGAGGCGGTCTTTTTGGGGGCGGACTTCTTATGTTTCTTAGCCTCTTCCTGTTCTCTGGCCCTGCGCTCCGCCGCCTCCCGTTTCCGCTGCTTCTCCTCTTCCTTTTCCCGCAGCTCATTTTCCTTCCGCTGACGGGCGGCCTCTTCATAGTCCTTTTTCAGGATTTTGCCGCAGATCAGCTCCTGCACCATAGAGAGCAGGTTGTTGGCGATCCAGTAGATACAGAGGAGGCCGGGCATCATGAACCCGATCCACAGCGACATGATGGGACTCATCCACATCATCATTTTATTGGTCTGGGCGGCCTGGGCATTCTGGGTCTGATTGTTAATATTGTTGGTCTTCTGCATGATTCTGGAGAAGAGGAGACCCGTGCCCGCAGAGATCAGAACCAGCACAAAAAGTCCGATGGTAGTCCAGTCAAAGCCATTGCTCCAGAACTTCCAGGTAGGGATCTGGGACAGATCCATTCCCAGAAAGTTAAAGTTCATTGCCATCACCCTGGCATCTCCCACGGCGGCCTGGACGGCGGCCAGGTTGCTCTCATTGATGAGGGAGGCCAGGAAAAGCTCATTATGCCCTCCGCCGGAGGCGCTATAGGTGTTCGCGGCCACATCGGTGACATTTTTCACCCAGCCCATGTCAATGGAGACCTGCGCCCAGTTCACCGCCTCCGCCACGGCGGAGATCTGCTCGGCACTCAGGCCCATCATGTACTGAAGGGGCTGGCGGATAATGCTGTACAGGGGGATCAGGATAAAAAGGGGAATCATGGACCACAGGCAGCCGCCCATGGGATTGACCTTCTCTTTTTCATAGAGCTTTTGGATTTCCAGATTATATCGTTCCTTGTCCTGCCCGTACATTTTTTGAAGCTTCTGCATTTTTCCGGAGAGCATATTCATCTGAATCATGCTCTTCTTCCCCTTGAGGGAGAGGGGGAAGAGGATAATCTTCACCAAGAGGGCGAAGAGCAGCAGGGCCACGCCGTAGTTGTCCACCACATTGTAAAACAGCAACAGCAGCCATGCAAAGGGTTTGAGAATAATATTCATGGTGCGCCTCCATAATCAGATTGGCGTGACGGCACAGAGGACTGCCGACGGTCCGCGGGGGCAAATGTCCTTGCTCAGGGCACGGGGTCATAGAGGATGCTCTTCTGTCTGTGAAAGGGGTGGCACTTGCAGATTCGCTTCAAAGACAGCCAGCCTCCCCGAAAAAAGCCGTATTTCTCCACCGCCTCCAGGGCATAGGCCGAGCAGGTGGGAATAAAACGGCAGCAGGGAGGCCGTGCCGGGGAGAGATGGGTCCGATAAGCGCGGATCAGCGCCAGCAAAATCTGTTTCACGGCCGCTTCTCCTGATATAAAATACCCAGCTTGTCCGCCAGACGGAGAAACTCTTTTTCCAAAATCCCATAGGGGCTGTGGGCGGCCCGGACCCTTGCCACCACCACCACATCATAGCCGGGCAGAAGGCGGTCCTCATGGGTGCGATAGACCTCCCGCAGACGGCGGCGGGTCCGGTTGCGGACCACCGCCTTCCCCACCTTGGCTCCCACCGTGAGTCCCAATCGGCTCTCCTCCCGGCCGTTGCGCCGGACATAGACCGCCAGATTGGGGGAGACCGCCGAGGCCCCCTTCCGGTAAAGACGCTGAAAAACATGGTTAAATTTGAGGGGAACGGTGTGCTTCACAGGGACCCTCCTTGCTCAACGCTCTGAATGCGACACTGGGGCGTAAGGATCAATTCCCCCCGCCCCGGTCTACCGAAGGAAAAAGAGACTTTCTCCCCGGTCATCATTTTGTTGTCACCCAAATCAGAGGGACAGACGGGCACGGCCCTTTGCGCGGCGGCGAGCCAGGACCTTCCGGCCGTTAGCCGTAGCCATGCGGCTGCGAAAACCGTGAACCTTGGAGCGATGACGCTTCTTGGGCTGATAGGTACGAACCATGTTGACACCTCCTAAACAGGGCAATTCCGGGCTTTCGCCCATCCGCAGCAAGGAATTCCTTGTGGGTTCCAAATCATTGTCTTTCTTATCCAAAGACGCATTTGATATTATAGCCTATAAAAAGCGGAGCTGTCAACCTTCTTTTTCCGATCAGCGCCCTTTTTTCAATGGATTCCCATATTCTCCGGCCCTTTGATCCGCGGGACACCCCCCCTCCTGTCTCCGGGGGTCACAACCGGGATTCTGTGGAAATCTCTGTGGAAAAGTCCCCTTTTCCCTTGCTTGACCTTGGTTTTTTTGATATACTAATAAAATCAATTTCAGTTTGATTCTGGAGGGTTCTTATGAACGTACCAAGTGAAGTTTGGACCAAGATCCTGTCGCTGATGGAGGCGGACATGACCTCCACCACCATTGAGACTTGGTTTGGAGATGCCCAGGCCGTATCCCTGGACGAAAATACTTTTGTCCTCTGCTCCCCCTCCGATTTCAAGCGGGACATCATCACCTCCCGCTACCTGCCCGCCATTCAAAAGGCCCTGCGGGAGCTTTTTTCCGTGGATTTCGAGGTGCGGGTGGTGGATGAGGAAGCCGCCAGGAACCCGGCAGAGACCAAGCCGTCCAGCTTTCTCCCCGGCAGCGAGGACTATACCTTTGACCGATTTGTGGTAGGCTCCTCCAACAAATTCGCCCATGCCGCCGCCCGCGCGGTGGCGGAAGCCCCCGGGGACGGATACAACCCCCTTTTTATCTGGGGGGAATCCGGTCTGGGAAAGACCCACCTCATGTACGCCATCGCCCATGAGGTCCATCGGCAGCACCCCCACTACCGGATCGTCTACATCAAGGGGGATTCCTTCACCAACGAGCTGATCCAGGCCATTCGGGACCGGACCCAGGCCCAGTTCCATGAAAAATACCGGAACGCGGACCTGTTTCTCATGGACGACGTGCAGTTCATCGCCGGCCGGGAATCCACCCAGGAGGAGATGTTTCACACCTTCAACACCCTCCGGGACGCAAAAAAGCAAATTGTCTTCACCGCCGATCGCCCGCCCAAGGAAATGCTCCGTCTGGACGAACGTCTGGAGACCCGGTTCGGCTGGGGGCTTTTGGCCAAAATCGACCCTCCGGACTATGAGACCCGAATCGCCATCATAAAAAACAAGGCCATCCGCATGGGGCTGGAGCTGCCTGACCCGGTACTCAAATATGTGGCGGAAAACATCACCGCCAATGTCCGGCAGCTGGAGGGAACCGTCAATAAAATTCTGGCCTTCCAATCCCTGTTGGGAGAGGATGTGGATGTGGATACCGTCACCCGTGCCGTTCGGGACATTCTCCGGGACAAAAGCGACATCCTCCCCTCCGCCGAGGTCATCATTGAGGAGGTCTGTAAGTTTTACTCCATTGAGGACGAGGCCCTCCGCGGGCAAAGCCGAGGGGGGAAAATCCTTCAGGCCCGTCAGGTGGCCATGTATCTCATCCGCCGAATGACCTCCCTCTCCCTCAAAGAGATCGGACAGGAGTTCGGCAACCGGGACCACGGCACCGTTCACAGCTCCATCAAGAAAATGGAAAATACCATGAAAATCGACATGGAACTCAGCGAGATCATCAAGGACATCACAACCAATGTGAACGCCAGATACGAGTAACGGCCCCTGATTACTCTCTGTAGTCATTTACGGGGTCTCCTCTTTGTAATCTTGCAGGTTTCCCTTCTTTTTGCCCAAAATCGTCCGTCTCCGGCGGACAGCCTTAGACGGGGTTTTCCACATGATTCTGTGGAATGTGGATTGCATTCTGTGGAAACGGAATCCCCTCTTTTCCGCCCTGTGGAAACCTCTGTGGATTCTTCCACACCCCCTGTTGACCGGGGAATCCTTGTCCACCAACAGAAAGCCCCCCTTTTCCACATTTCCTGCCCCTCTACTTCGTTTACTATTTATAAAGATACCCTTCCTCTCCTGAAACAGGCCGAACACCCATCAGATCCTTTTTTTGGAAGCCGGCCGGAGGAGGGAGCAAACCACCATAATCAGGAGGTATTCCAACATGAAATTTTCCTGCGAAAAAGCCCTGCTGCTCTCCGCCATATCCACCGCGAGCCGGGCAGTCGCGCCCAAAAGCTCCATTCCCGCCCTGGAGGGGATTCTATTGGAGGCGGGGGATAATCTTCGGCTCACCGGCTATAACCTGGAAACCGGAATCCGCACCGCTGTAGATGCGGACATAACCGAACACGGAGCGCTGGTCCTCTCCTCCCGTCTGTTTGGGGACATTGTCCGAAAGCTCCCTGACGATGTGGTGACCTTCTCCTCCGAGCATTACACCGTCAAGATCAAATGCGGCATGAGTGAATTCAATATTCTGGCCACCGACCCCTCTGAATTTCCCTCTCTTCCCGAAGTGGAGCCGGATTCCGGCTGCATTTCCATTTCCCGGGCAAAGCTGGGGTCCATGATTCGGCAGACCATTTTTGCGGTGTCCACCAATGAGAGCCGGCCCATCCACACAGGCTCCCTCTTTGATATCGAGGACCAATCCCTCACCATGGTGGCGGTAGACGGCTATCGTCTGGCGCTGCGGAAGGAGGAGCTTACCGAGAAAAGAGGAAACGCCTTCTCCTTTGTGGTCCCTGGCGCCGCCCTGTCGGAGGTAGAAAAGATCTGCGGAGATTCGGAGGAGACCGCCCGAATCACCCAGGGCCAGCGGCACATCCTGTTTCATATGGGGGAGACCATTCTGATCTCCCGTCGGCTGGAGGGGGAATTTTTGGCCTATCGGAACGCCATTCCCAAAAACAACTCCATTCAGGTGGAGGGGGAGACAAAGGCCCTGCTCTCCTCCATTGACCGGGTCTCCCTCATTATCAGCGACAAGCTGAAAAGCCCTCTGCGGTGTAAATTCGGAAATGGGGTTCTGGACATCACCACCAAAACAGCCATTGGAGATGCGGCGGATCAGTGTCCCATTGTGGGCAATGGGGAGGATTTGGAGATCGGCTTTAACAACAGGTATCTCATGGACGCTCTGAAGGCGGCCCCGGCGGACCGGGTCCGGCTGGAGATGACCACCGGGGTGGCTCCCTGTGTGATTCTGCCCGCCCAGGGGGAGGAGAATTTCATCTATATGGTCCTTCCGGTGCGGCTCAAGGCGGGGGAATAAGCAAATGATGGAAGAAAGCGTTTCTATTTCCACGGAATTTATCAAGCTGGACTCCCTGCTGAAATTCGCGGGGGTCTGCGAGACCGGCGGGGAGGCCAAGGAGGCGGTCCAGGCCGGAGAGGTGAAGGTCAACGGAACGGTCTGCACCATGCGGGGGAAGAAGCTCCGCCCCGGAGATGTGGTGGAGCTTTCCGGGGTGAGGCTGGTGGTCCGGTGATTGTCAAAGGGATCACCCTGGAGGGCTTTCGGAACTACGACCGTTTGGAGGGGAGCTTTTCACCGGGGGTGAATGTGATTTTCGGGGAAAACGCCCAGGGAAAGACCAACCTTCTGGAGGCCATTTCCTACCTCTCCGCCGCCCGCAGCCACCGGGCCAGATATGACCGGGAGCTCATCGCCTTTGACCGAACTCAAAGCGTAATCCGAACACGGGTGCTGTCTCGGGATCGGGATTTTACCCTGGAGGCCCGGCTGTTCCGCACCGCCCGCCGTCAGCTGTTTTCCAATGGAGTAAAGCTGAAAACCGGCGGGGAGCTGGCGGGAATTTTGCATACGGTTCTTTTCTGTCCGGAGGATCTGGGACTGGTGCGGGACGGGCCGTCGGCCCGCCGGCGGTTTCTGGACGATTCCATCTGTCAGCTGCGGCCCAAATATGAGGCCGCCTTGGGGGAATACAAGCGGCTCTATGAGCACAAGACCCGCATTTTAAGGGATTGGGAGGAAAACCCCTCTCTTCTGGACACTCTGGATGAGTTTTCCCTCCAAATGGCCCGAACCGGGGCCGTTTTGATCCATTACCGTGCCCATTTTATTCGAAAATTGAGGGAATATGCGCCTGTGATTCACCGGGATTTCTCCGGGGGACGGGAGTCTCTGGGTCTTCGTTATGAGACGGTCAAGACGGTGTCCGATCCCCAGGCATCCCCAAAAGAGATTTTCTGTGAGCTTTGGGAGCATCAAATGTCCCATAGAAAGGCGGAGCTGGAGAGCAGGCAGTGTCTGTCCGGCCCCCATAAGGATGATCTGCTGGTGGAGCTGGACGGGCGGCTGGCCAAGACCTACGCCAGCCAGGGTCAGACCAGGACGGCGGCCCTCTCCCTCAAGCTGGCCTGCCGGGAGATCTTTCAGGGGGATACCGGGGAATGGCCTGTCCTCCTTTTAGACGATGTGCTTTCCGAGCTGGATGAGCGGCGGCAGGCCTTTGTCCTGGGGCGGATTGACGGAGGACAGGTCTTCATCACCACCTGTGACCAGGGGGACTTTTCCCCGGCCGCCCAGGTGATGCGTATATCCGGGGGACGGATTCTGGATGAGGGGTCCCCGTTTTCATAAGCTGGTGAGGGAGGCGGAGAGGATGTATCTTCATCTCGGTCAGGACAAGGTGGTTTCCTATGGGGAGATCATCGGCGTCTTTGACCTGGACAACACCACCTACAACAAAAAGGCGGCCCAGTTTATCAACCGGGCGGAAAAGGAGGGCCGGGTGATCCTCTGCACCGGCGATCTGCCCAAATCCGCCGTCCTCTGTGACGGAGGGGTATATCTTTCCCAGCTGTCCTCCTCCACCCTGCTCCGCAGGGTGACGGAAGACAGCTTTGAATAGAAGCAGCATATGAGACCTTGCTTGAAAATTGGCAAGAGGCTGAAGGGGTGGAGACGCCTCCCCTCTTTCCCATTTTCAAACAAGGTCTGACCTAGGAGGTTTATGTATGAGTGAGAAGGAAAACGAACTGATTCAGAGTCAGGTGGAGCATCGGTACGGTGCCTCCGAGATCCAGGTTCTGGAGGGGTTGGAGGCCGTTCGGAAGCGTCCCGGTATGTATATCGGCTCCACCTCCTCCTCCGGCCTGCATCACCTGGTTTATGAGATTGTGGACAATGCAATCGACGAGGCTTTGGCCGGTCACTGCAGTGAGATCAGCGTGGCCATTGAGGAGGGGGATATCATCCGGGTCATGGACAATGGCCGGGGAATCCCGGTGGATATCCAGCAGCAGACCGGAAAGCCCGCCCTGGAGGTGGTCTTTACCATCCTCCACGCCGGCGGAAAGTTCGGCGGCGGCGGCTATAAGGTCTCCGGCGGTCTCCACGGCGTGGGTGCCTCTGTGGTCAACGCCCTTTCGGAATGGCTGGAGGTTCGGGTCCACAAGGAGGGAAAGATCTATGAGATGAGATTTTCCCGCGGCCAGGTGACTCAGCCAATGACCGTGGTGGGGGAAACCCGGCTCCACGGGACCGAGGTTTTGTTTAAGCCTGACCCCGAAATGTTCGAGGACACCGAGTATCACTATGACATCCTCCACACCCGGATGCGGGAAGAGGCCTTCCTCAATGCGGGCCTGCAGATTTCCACCATCGACAGGCGGCCGGGCAGGGAGCAGGAGGACAGAATGTGCTATGAGGGTGGAATTCGGGAGTTTGTCACCTTCGTCAATCAGAACAAGACCCCTCTTCATCAGGATGTCATCTATATGGCGGGCCAAAGGGAGGATTCCATGGCTGAACTGGCCATGCAGTACAATAACGACAGCTACAATGAGATTCTCCTCTCCTTCGCCAACAATGTGCATACCCCGGAGGGGGGAATGCACGAGGAGGGCTTTAAGCGGGCCCTCACCACGGTGATGAACACCTACGGCAGGAAGATGGGGATTTTGAAAAACGAGGAGAAGGTCTCCGGTGAGGACTGCCGGGAGGGCCTGACCTGCGTCATCTCCGTCAAGCTCACCGAGGCCCAGTTTGAGGGACAGACAAAGGCCAAGCTGGGAAACAGTGAAATCCGGACCCTGGTCAACAGCATTGTGATGGAAAAGCTCTCGGAATATTTGGAGGAAAATCCCGCTGTGGGCAAGGCCATTTTGGATAAGGCCCTCACCGCCAACCGGGCCAGGGAGGCGGCCCGCCGGGCCAGAGAGAGCATTCGTCGGAAGACGGCCCTGGACGGGTCCACCCTGCCCGGAAAATTGGCGGACTGCTATGAGCGGGACCCCTCCCTCACAGAAATCTACATCGTGGAGGGTGACTCTGCCGGAGGCTCCGCCAAGCAGGGGCGGGATTCCCGATTTCAGGCCATTCTCCCCCTTTGGGGAAAAATGCTCAATGTGGAAAAGGCCCGCGCGGACAAGGTGTACGGAAACGATAAGCTCACCCCGGTGATCACGGCCCTGGGGGCCGGTCTGGGCAGTGAGTTTGATGTGGAAAAGCTGCGGTATCACAAGGTGGTCATCATGGCCGATGCGGATGTGGACGGCTCCCACATCCGCACCCTGCTTTTGACCTTCTTCTTCCGCTTTATGCGTCCTCTCATTGAGCATGGCTATGTCTATGCCGCGGTCCCCCCGCTCTATAAACTGGTGAGAGGAAAAAGCACCCGAGTGGCCTTCAGCGACGGGGAGCGGGATCAGATTTCCGCCGAGATGCGGCGGGACAATCCAAACGCCAAAATAGACATCAGCCGGTTTAAGGGCTTGGGCGAGATGGATGCCAACGAGCTTTGGGAGACCACCATGGACCCCAACACCCGCACGCTAAAGCGGATCACCATGAAGGACGCGGTGGAGGCGGACGCCATTTTTAACCTGCTTATGGGAGAAAAGGTGGAGCCAAGACGGGAATATATCGAAAAGAACGCCAGCAGGGCGATCAATCTGGATTATTAAAAGACAGAGCAGATAAACTGGAGTGATATCTTTGGGTAAAAATGAGAAAGAGATGCAGGACATATCCTTCCCGGACCAGAAGATCATCGAGATCAATCTGGAGCACGAGATGCAGGATGCCTACATCGAATATGCCATGAGCGTGATTGTGGGCCGCGCCCTGCCCGATGTACGGGACGGGCTGAAGCCGGTTCACCGCCGCATTCTCTATTCCATGTATGAGAGCGGGCTGACCGCCGACAAGCCCTTTAAAAAATCCGCCACCTGCGTGGGTGATGTGCTGGGAAAATACCATCCCCACGGAGACCAGTCGGTCTATGACGCCCTGGTTCGTCTGGGACAGGATTTTTCCATGCGCTACTGTCTGGTGGAGGGGCACGGAAACTTCGGCTCCATCGATGGGGACCCCCCTGCCGCCTATCGTTATACAGAGGCCAGAATGTCCAAACTCTCCAATGAGATGCTGCGGGACATTGAAAAGGAGACGGTGAACTGGGTTCCCAACTTTGACGAAAGCCGGAAGGAGCCTCATGTTCTCCCCTCCCGTTTTCCCAATCTTCTGGTAAATGGGTCCACCGGCATCGCGGTGGGCATGACCACCAATATTCCCCCGCACAATCTTCGGGAAGTGATTGATGCCGTCATCTGTGTGCTGGACCATCCGGAGTCCGGGCTGGATGATATTATGGAGCATATTCAGGGGCCGGATTTCCCCACACGGGGAATCATCATGGGCCGCTCCGGGATTCGGGCTGCCTATTCCACGGGACGGGGGCATATTCGGGTCAGGGCCAGGACCGAGATGGAGGAATTCGGACAAAATCGAATTCGGATCATTGTCACCGAGCTTCCCTATCAGGTGAACAAATCCCGGCTGATTGAAAACATTGCCGACCAGGTCCGCGACAAGCGGCTGGAGGGGATCTCCGGCCTTCGGGACGAATCTGACGGGAAGAAGGGGATGCGGATTGTCATTGAGCTGAAAAAGGACGCCAATCCCCAGGTGGTCCTCAACCGCCTGTTTGCCCAGACCCAGATGCAGACCACCTTTGCCGTGGTTCTTTTGGCCCTGGTAAACAATCAGAAGCAGCCCAAAATCCTTACGCTGCGGGAGATTTTGGATGAATATATTGCCTTTCAGGAGGAGGTTTTAATCCGCCGCACCCAATATGAGCTGAAGAAGGCCCAGGACCGGGCCCATTTGCTGGAGGGCCTCCTCATCGCCCAGGACAACATCGACGAGGTCATTCGAATCATCCGAAGCGCCTACGATGACGCCAGGGAGAGGCTCATGGAGCGGTTCGGTCTGGACGAGGTCCAGGCCCAGGCCATTTTGGATATGCGGCTTAAGGCGCTCCAGGGATTGGATCGGGAGAAGCTCCAGACCGAGTATGACGAGATCATGGAAAAGATCAAGTATTACAATGCCCTGCTGTCTTCTGAATCCATGCTCCGTGGGGTGCTGAAAACCGAGCTTGCCGAGATTCGGGACAGGTACGGGGACGACCGAAAGACGGAGATCGGCTTTGTGGAGGACGACATTGACATCGAGGATCTGATTGAGAAAGAGGAATGCGTCTTCACCCTCACCGCCGCGGGATATATCAAGCGTCTGCCCGCCTCTACCTACCGGGCCCAGCGCCGGGGAGGCAGGGGGATCACCGCCCAGAGTCTGAAGGAGGAGGACTATGTGAAAACCCTCTTCACCGCCTCCACCCACGATCATATTTTCTTCTTTACCAACCGGGGCCGGGTCCATCGGAAAAAGGGATATCAGATCCCGGAGGCCGGACGGACCGCCAAGGGAACCAACATGGTCAATGTCCTCCCCCTGGAGCCGGAGGAGCGGGTCACCGCCATGATTCAGGTGGGAGAATTTGATGATGAGAGCTATCTGGTGATGGTCACCCGAATGGGGACGGTGAAGCGGGTCAGCCTGCCCACCATCTACACCGCCCGCAAGGCGGGAATTCGGTGCATTACTCTGGAGGAGGGGGACGAGCTGATTGCGGTTCTCCACACCGATGGGGAGCAGAATGTGCTCATGGCCACCCGAAACGGCATGGCGATCTGTTTTAAGGAGACCGATGTCCGGCCCATGGGCAGAGATGCCGCCGGTGTCCGGGGCATTCGTCTCAAGGGGGACGACCATGTAGTGGGGGCCGACCTGGCCCTTCCCGGAAAGACCCTCCTCACCGTCACGGAAAACGGATACGGCAAGCGGACTCCGGTGGAGGAATATCTCCGGGGAGAGGCCGGGGAACCGCAAAACCGGGGGGGCACCGGCCTGAAAAACTACAACATTACCGAGAAGACCGGAAAAATTGTGGACATTGCCATG
>JAHHSE010000025.1 GCA_020025395.1 Oscillospiraceae bacterium | reverse complement strand
CCTCCGTCATGGTGCCCAAGGCCCGAAGGTCACTCTGGGCCACCAGAAGCTTTTCCTTTGCAGGCAGGTTCTGAAACAGCTCCGCGGCCTCCTGATACTCGGTTTTGGCGCTCTGATAGGCCTCATAGGCCTCCTTGTATTGCAGCCATTTCTTCTGTTCCGTCAGAATCTTATGGGCCTTTTTCTCCTCTTCCAGCTCTGTTTTTTCCGCCCGGAGCCGATCCAGATCCCGAAGGCCCTCCTCCTGCTGGCCTCTGGCCCTGGCAAAGCGGGCCAGCAGCTCACTCTCCTGGCGGATCTCCTCCTCCAGCTTGGGAATGAGTCCGGTGCGGTTGTGTTTTCTCCTGTTCTGCCAGTCCTTGAGCCGGCGCTCCACCTCGGAAAAGCTGATCTCCTCCAGGCCGGAGGAGAGGAGGCCGGAAATCCGCTTTTCCAGCATGGGGGAGGCATCCACCGAAAGGGAGGCCTGCCCCATAAAGGCGGACCGCTCAAACACCTCCCGCTCCGCCCCCACCAGAAGGGGACCGGCGGTCTCCGCGGTCAGTTCCGGGACAGGCTCCCCATCGGCCCCGTCCACGGCATCCAGCTCCCCAAAGGGGCTGTTCCCCTTGGCCCGTCTCCGAAGGAAGATCCGTCTTCCGTTCCAGTCCAGGTCCATGACCCCCTCCATGGGGGCGCCGGACCAGGGGGAATATCGGTTCTTCTCCGCCAAAAATCCCGTCTTATCCCTTTGATTGGTGGGTATTCCATATAACATGGCACGGAGGAAGGCGGACCAGGTGGACTTCCCCCCCTCATTGGGGGCCTGAATGATGTTCAGCCCCTCTCCCAGAGTGAGGGTGGCCTTGTCCAGCTTTCCAAAGGTGGCGTTCATCTTTTTGATTTTCATGGGCGGCAGTCCTCTCCTTTTTCCAGTGCGGTCAGACCGAAGCGCAATGCCAGGGCCACCCGGTCGCTTCCGGCTTCGGGATGGGCCTCCATCGCACGGAGAAAAGCCCCGATCAGAGTGTCCTCCCGGGCCTGACGGCTCCGGTCAACGCTGGGTCTGGTGTGGTCCACCAGGCGGAGGGCGAAGGCCTTCCCCTCCAAGGCACGGCCCAGCCCTTCCAAATCAGGGGCGGACGCACTCTCTCCCGTGAAGATCAGCTTGATGCAGTCCTCCCTCGACTGATTGGACAGCGCCTCTTCCGCCGCCTCCAGAGGGGTGGTCCCGGTGGTGTCGGCAGTCACCTCCAGATATCGGCGGAGGGCCAGGGGACGAAATTGGGCGGTCACCCCTTCCGCCTCCACCCGGACCAGCAGACAGCCCCGATCCCCCAGCTCGTCAAAGCCATGCCCCTCCGGGCAGCCCGGATAGGCCCAGGCGGTTTCCCCGCTCTTTTGCAGCCCGCTGGGCAGGTGGATGTGTCCCAGGGCCAGATAATGCAGACGGGAGGCCGCCACGGTCTGCAGCGCCATGGGGCCGTAAGGGGAACTGCTCTGTCCCAGGTCGCTGTGAGCAATTCCAAGGTGGATTCGGCCGTCCTGGGGGGCGCGGAACCCCGCAAGCAGATCCTGTCCCACTCTGGTATGGGTAAACCCCACTCCATGGACCACACAGCCCAGGGCAGGAAAGCTCTTGGAGGAAACCTCCTCCTCTGAGAAAATGGTCACATGTTCCGGCCAGCTCGTTGCGGCATAGGGGGAGTGGGGGGTGAAGGGATCATGGTTTCCCGGCGCGATGAGGACAGGGGCGGGAATGGAGGCAAGAGCCTCCTTGAGGGCGGTGAGCGTATCCCGATACACGGTGTCCCCGTCAAAGAGATCCCCGGCCAGAAGGACCAGATCCACCTCCTCCTCTCCGGCCAGCCGCGCCAATCGGCCCAGCAGCTTCCGCCCCTCCTCCCGGCGCTGCGCCCCCCGCTCCGGGGAAAGCCCCGCAAAGGGAGCGTCCAGATGAAAATCAGCAGCGTGTAAAATCTTCATAGTTTCTCCTTTGTTTCCTCAAAGAGATCGATACGCTCCACGGAGAGACAGCATTTTTTCCGGGTATCTATGGTAAAGAGGACCGAGTTGATCTGACAGGGTCCATGGGCCGATTCAAACCGCCGTGGGAGGGCACCCAGAAAACGGCCCACCGCCTGTTCCGGGTCCATCCCCAAAACCGAATGCATGGGACCCACCATCCCCACATCGGTGACAAAGCCCAGCCCCTTGGGAAGAATTCTGCAGTCCGCCGTGGGTACATGGGTGTGGGTCCCCCAGAGAGCCTGGGCCCGGCCGTCCAGATACCAGGCCATGGCCCCCTTCTCGCTGGTGGCCTCGGCGTGAAGATCCACGATCACCAGGTCACAGTCCGCCTCCTTGAGCAGGGCATCCGCCTTAAAGAAGGGGTTGTCAAAGTTGCAGTCCATCTCACACCGGCCAATGAGATTCATCACCCCGATGCGAAGCCCCTGAGGCCCGTCATAAACCCCGAAGCCCCGGCCCGGTGCCAGGCTGGTATAGTTGGCCGGACGCAGGAGATATCGATTCTCCTCAATCATCCGTTTGATCTGCATCCTGTTCCAGGTATGATTGCCCAGGGTGACCACATCCGCCCCGGCGGCAAACAGCTCCTCCGCCTGCTGGGGCAGGATCCCCACCCCGGAGCAGTTTTCTCCGTTGACCACGGTAAAGTGGACCCCATATTTCTTTTTCAGCTCCCGAAGGTGTTTGGAGAGAAAGGCCAGTCCCGGCTCTCCAACCACATCTCCTACCGCCAAAAGGCGCAATTCCATGCCTTTTCCACCTTTCCGTTGGATCTCAGATTTGTTTCATTATACCATAAAGCCCCTGGGATTTCATCCTAAAAGATCACATTCCTCCCCCCTGGCCCCGGAAAATTTTTCCCTGTCCCCTCCCGATGCGCGAAAGAGAACCGATGGACCGGAAGGCCCATCGGTTCCTCAGTTCCCGTGATAAACGGTCAAAAATAGCTTGCGATCTCCGTGATGCTCCTGGCCAGATCCTCCCGATAGATGGGGGACTCCGGGTCCAGAGAGTTGATCTCGTATCCGTCCGAGCCGGCCCTTCCGGTGGAATGAAGATAACACCCATCCCCCATATACATGGCCACATGACCGGGGAAGAAGAGCAGATCTCCCGGCCCCATCTTCTCCCTCTCTATGCGATGGATGGCGAAATCAGGCTTGATGTGCGCGTCCCGATAGATCACGATCCCATTGAGGAGGTAGGCCATGGAGACCAGCCCGGAGCAGTCGATGCCCAAAGGGCTTTTCCCTCCCCAGCGATAGTGGGTGCGGGCATAGAGCCGGGCGGTCTCCACCAGGCGGCGGCGGAGGGCCTCCTCCGGCAGCTCAATGGGCTGTTCGTAATATACATCCAGAAAACTACTCCGTGTATACCCTTTTCTTCCGTCGGGGAGAAGAACGGCCTGCCAGCCCTCCTCCTCCCTTTCCATCGGGATCAGAAGTCCCCCCAAGGGGACGGAAGCCAAAGGCCAGGACTGAACCTTCGGCTCTGCCAGAACATCACAGATATTTTTGTGGAGGACCACCCTTTTGGCTCCCGCCCTCCAGGCCTCCACCTGCCGTGGATCGGTTTCCAGGCAGGACACCGGGGCATAGCCCTCATATCGATAGTGGGTGCGGACCTTCCAATAATCCGGCGTGGTCTCCTCCAAGACCTCTACCACCATGCCGAACAGGGCCTCGTCCGCCAGGGTACAGTCAGGACGTGGCTCCGCCTGGAGGGGGCAGAGGGACGCGTTGACAACAGCAAACATGAAATCACCTCAAAGCATGAAATCAGGGGGTCCCCTATTCCCGATAGGTTTGGTAAATGGCCTTCGCCAGCTTTCCAATCAGCCGTCTCTGCTGAGGCTCCCCATCCAGGGCGGGGCCGTCCCAGGTGAGGATGGCCAGGGTCAGGCACCGATCCCCCACCCAGAGAAGTCCCGCGTCATGGTCCACATGGTCCAGCCCTCCGGTCTTATGGGCGATGGTGACGGGGTACGGGATGTATCGCAGAAAGCAGTCCATGGACCGCTGCCGGGTGAGGAAGTCCAGCGCCACATCCAGCAGCGGAGGGGTGAGGATGGCACGGCGGCCCAGAAGCCCATAGCAGCGGCACTGGTCGGCGGCCGTGGTCACATTGTCCCGCCCGGCGGCCTTGGCCGCAAAGTCCAGCATCTTTCGGCGGCAGACCGTCCCGGTGAGACCCAGGGTATCCCGGATATAGGTGTTGATGACCTCAAAGCCCACCAGGTCCAAAACGGTATTGGTGGCGGTGTTGTCACTCTCCACAATCATCCAATAGAGATACTCCCAGAGCGAATAGCTCTCCTCCCGGTTCTCCTCCTCAAACACGGCGGTATCCTCCAGAAGATTGGCGGGATTCAAAGGGATTTGGGCGGAGAGATCCAGCTTTCCCGCCGCCACCTGATCCAAAACCGCCAGCAGGATGGGGGTCTTGATGGTGGAGGCCGAGGTTACCGCCGTGTCGGCCTCAAAGGAGTGAAGCACCTCTCCGGTGAGGGCATCGGCCAGGTGGAGGGCGGTCTTGCAGGGAAAGGCCGCCACCTCCTTTGCCAGCCAGGCGTTCAGTTCACTTTGTGTCATGTCAGCACCTCCAGTGTTTTGGCATCCGCGTCCAGAGAGACCTCCGCCCCCAGAGGCAGACTCATGGTGGGCAGGATATGCCCGCAGGCCAAGTCCCCCAGAACCGGTTTCCCCGCAGGGAGGATCAGCTCCCGAAAGATCTGGGTCAGCTCCAGGGTCTTTTCCGGGTCCTCCGGCACACAGTCGGTCCACGCCCCCAGCAGGACCCCGGCGCACTGGTCGAATTTTCCGGCGTTTCGAAGCTGGGTCAGCATTCCGTCAATGCGGTAGGTCTTTTCCCCAATGTCCTCTAAAAACAGGATCTTCCCCCTGGTATCAATCTCCCAGGGGGTACCCAGAGAGGCGGCCAGCAGGGAGAGATTCCCTCCGCAGAGCCTGCCCCGTGCCTTTCCCCCCTGAAGGGTGGTCCTGGGCCGGTCCGAAGGATTTTCCAGCGGGCCGAACAGCCCTCCGAAGCAGGCTCGTTTCAGCTGATCCATGGTTTTTTCATCTACGGGCTTATAGTATTCCGTGGAGGGCATGGGGGTATGGTAGGTGACAAAGCCGCACTCCTGGGTAAAGGCGGTGTGCAGGGCGGTAACATCACTGTAGCCCGAAAAAAACTTGGGGGTTTTGGCGATGGCGGGCAGGTCCAGCAGGGGGAGAATTCGGTGGGCCCCATATCCTCCCCGAATGGAGAGAACTCCGTGGATGGAAGGATCTCGGAAGGCCTCCTGAAGATCGGCGGCTCTCTGGTCATCCTCCGCCGCCAGATAGCCGTGGCGGTTGGCAAACACGCAGGAGGGAAAGGGGACCGGTTCCAGGCCAAGCCCGGTCACTGCCTCCAGGGCGGGGACAAGCCGTTCCTCCGGAACCGCTGAACTGGCGCAGACCAGAGCCACTCTGGCCCCGGAAAACAAAGGGGCGGGGATTCTCACATCAATCACCTCTAAAACTGCCGCAGATATCTTCGGTCCAAGCCGACAGGGCCGTTCAGCGGCTTTTTGAAAATACCTCTTCTATGTCAGTCTGGTCCGGTATTCCTCCAGCTCCTCCCGGCTGCCCAGCACAAAGTGCCCCGGCTCCAGCTCGGCCCAGACGGGCTTTGTTTCCCCATAGTTATGGCAGGCCGGATCATAGACCCGGAGCGTCTTCCCCTTTTCCGCCCGGGGGTCCGGGAGGGGAATGGCGGAAAGAAGGGACTGGGTATAGGGATGGAGGGGCGTTCGGAAAAGCTGCTCGCTTTCCGCCATCTCCACGATCTGCCCCTTGTGAATAACAGCGATTCGGTCCGAGATAAAGCGGACCACAGAGAGATCGTGAGCCACAAACAGATAGGTAAGCCCCCGCTCCTTTTGGAGCTTCGCCAGAAGATTGAGTACCTGAGCCCGGATGGAGACATCCAGGGCGGAGATTGGCTCATCGGCAATGATAAAGTCAGGCTCCATAATCAGGGCGCGGGCAATCCCGATCCTCTGCCGCTGGCCCCCGGAGAACTCATGGGGGAACCGGCTGGCAAATTCCGGAAGGAGGCCCACATCGGAAAGGGCTCGGGCCACTTTGGCCTCCCGCTCCTCCCGGCTCGGCCTCCGCTCCCCGGAATAGAGTCCCTCCGAGACGATGTAATCCACCTTGGCCCGCTCGTTGAGGGAGGCCATGGGATCCTGAAAGACCATCTGGATCTCCTTGGTGATTTTCCGGTCCAGCTCACGGGAGATCCTGCCGCTGATCCGCTCCCCTTTGTAGAGAATCTCTCCCCCGGAGATGGGATTGATGCGGATGATGGCCCGGCCAATGGTGGTCTTGCCTGAGCCGGACTCTCCCACCAGGCTGAAGGTCTCCCCTTTATAAATTTGGAAATTCACATTCCGAACCGCTGGAAAGGCCTTTTTTCTTGTTCCGAAGGTTACGGACAGGTCCTTCACATCCAGCAGGATTTCACGGGGTTCTGCCATGGCTGCCGCCCCCTCCTTTCCGGAGAAGTTTGATCTGCTCTGGAGGCTCTACCTTGGGCGCTCTTGGGTCCAGGAGCCAGGTCCTGGCCCTGTGGGTGGGACTGACCTCAAAATAGGGCGGCCGCTCCACAAAGTCGATTTTCAGCGCCTTGGGATTTCGTGGGGCAAACGCATCCCCATGGACCTCGTAAAACAGATTGGGCGGGGTCCCCTGAATGGCGTAAAGCTCCTCCCCCCTGGTCCCCAGCTGGGGCAGGGAGGAGAGCAGCGCCCAGGTATAGGGATGACGGGGGTCATAAAAAATTTCCTCACAGGTGCCGATCTCCACAATGTCCCCCGCGTACATCACCGCCACCCGGTCCGCCACATTGGCAACCACACCCAGATCGTGGGTAATATAGATGGTGGTGAGGTCATATTTCTTCTGCATCTCCCGAATCAGCCTTAGGATCTGGGCCTGAATGGTCACATCCAGGGCGGTGGTAGGCTCGTCGCAGATGAGAATTTTGGGCCGACAGGCCAGGGCGATGGCAATGACCACCCGCTGGCGCATCCCTCCGGAAAACTCGTGGGGATACTGATGACAGCGGCGCTCCGCCTCCTGAATGCCCACATCGGTCAAAATGTCCAGCACCGCCTGCCTGGCCGCCTCTTTTGTACACTTCCGGTGGAGAAGAACCGCCTCCTCCACCTGACTGCCGATGGTTTTCAGGGGATTGAGGGCGGTCATGGGGTCCTGCATCACCATGGCGATCTCTTTTCCCCGAATGGAAAGCCACTGTTTTTCGGTTTCAAACCGGGCCAGATCCTGATCCCGGTACAGGACAGAGCCGCCGGTGATCGACCCGTTGGCATCCAAAAGGCCCATAAAGGTCTTGGTAAACACACTCTTGCCGGAGCCGGATTCCCCCACGATGGCCAGAGATTCCCCCTGGTAAACATCCAGGGAAATCCCCCGGATGGCATGGAGGACCCGCCCCCGAAGGGAGAACTTCACATCCAGGTCTCGGACGGAAAGGATCACATTGTTATCCATACTCCTTCCCTCCTCAGTTCACATGGTTTTTCGGATCAGCGGCATCGGCAAAGGCGTTTCCGATGATGTAAAAGGAGATGGTCACCACACTCAGCACAATGACGGGGAAGAAAAGCTGATATCGCAGGGCGGGCTCCATCATTACCTTTCGGCCCGCCTCCACCAGATTGCCCAGGGTGGGAATCTCCGGCGGAACCCCAAGTCCGATATAGTTGATAAAGACCTCATTGCTGATGGCGGCCGGAATGGCGAGGGCCATGCGCATGGTGAGGATGCTCACTAGGTAGGGCAGAAGGTTTTTGCTGATGATCCGCCCGGTGGAGGACCCCAGACAGCGGGAGGCCAGATTATAATCCCGGTCCCGGATGATTACCACCTGGTTGCGTACAAAACGGGCGGTCTGAAGCCAGGAGGTGAGACACATGGCAAAGATCATGGTTCCCACGCCGGGGCGCAGAATATAAGAGATAATGATGACCAGAAGTGTTTGGGGCACATTGTCGAAAACATTGTATAGCTCGGTAAAGAAGAAGTCCAGCTTCCGAACATAGCCCCACAGCACCCCGATGAGGATGCCCAAAAGAGCGTCGATGCAGGCCACCGAAAAGCCGATGCCCAGGCTGGTTCGGGTACCGGACCAGATCTGACTCCACAGATCCTGACCGATGGCATTGGTCCCAAACCAGAACTCCCCGCCCGGTTTTTCGTTCACCGCTCTGCTGGTTTTCACAACGGGGTTTCCCGCCTCGTCCAGCACCGGCTCCAGGGTGAAGATATTCACCTCCGCCTTTTCGGTCCAATAGATGGTATTGGCCTCCGGGGCATAGGGGAGAAATGGCTCCAAAAAGGTGAAGAGCAGGGTGGCGGCAATCAGGCAGAGAAAGATCAGGGCGGTTCGGTTTTTACAAAAGGCCCGCAGGGTGGACCGCCAATAGGAATAGTTGGAGTAGCCTCCCCGCTCCCCGGCCTCCGGGTCATAGGGGGCAAACTGGAACAGCTCCTTTTGGGTGTACTCCCGCTTGGCGCTCTGCTCCAGCCCTTCCGCCAGGTCGGCCGTCCGGCGGTCTTTGATTCGGAAAAAAGCCATCAGCGGCCACCTGCTTTCTTATTCAGACTGATTCTGGGGTCCAGAAGGGCCATGAGGATATCCCCCGTCAGCAGACCCAGGATGGAGATGGACGCGTAGATCAGAACCAGGGCCTGGACCAGGGTATTATCCTGAATCTGAATGGCGTTGACCAGAAGGCCGCCCATACCGGGAATGGAGTAGAGGCTCTCCACATAGAGAGAGCCCATCAGGGTCAGGATGATGGAGGTGGGGATGAACTGGACCAGCGGGACAAAGGCGTTTCGGAAAATGTGCTTTCTGGAGATCACCGCTCCGGGGACCCCCTTGGCTCTTGCCAGCTTCACATAGTCCTTGTTGGATTCATCCACCATATACCGCCGCAGCCACATGGCATAGTAGGCGATGTTTCCCAAGGAGAGGGAGAGGACGGGCAGAATCCAGCTGCTGGGAGACTCCGGCCGGAACCGCATGGAGAGGCCCAGAGCATCGGTGCCGTAAAACTGGATGATAAGATAGTAGACCGCCGCCGGAACAGCTTGGACGATGACCACAAAGACGGTCCCCAGCCGATCCCCGATTTTCAATCGGCTCCGACTGGATCGGGCCATCAAAATCCCCAACGGAAGCCCCAATAAAAGGGCAATCCCCAGGGAGGCCATGCCAATGGCCAGAGAGAGGGGAACTTTTTGGGCGATGATGTCCAGCACCGGGGTATTCACCCGGTATTTGTGGGAGACCCCCAGATCCCCCCGGAGCAGCCCCTGCCAGAAGCGGGCCACCTGCACGGGGAGTGGATCGGTGATCCCCAATCTCTGAAGCCCCACCTGAATTTGAGTCTCACTCATTTTCTCAAAGTTTTGAAAATACCCTTCAATGGGCATCAGCCGAAGAAGGGCAAAGACAATGGTGATGATGATAAACAGCGTCAGCAGGGACCGCAAAAGCCGTTTTCCAATATATTTTATCATGGAAGATGCCTCCTTATCTGAGGAGTACAACGAACCGAATCCATCCGCCTCTCAGCCCCGGGCGGGGGGCGCATGGACCCGTTCCGTAAAACTGGGAAGAAATCCGGCGGGGAAGACCGGCCAGCGGCCTTCCCCACCCCATTGCTGTGCATAAAACCGGGGATCGTTATTCCTGAGACAGCGCGGCCCGCTCGCTCTCCCACTGGGCAAAAAGCTCGTTAAACCGCTCCATGTTCATAGGCTCCTCCATCAGCTTCTGTCCCTTATAGCGCTGACGGGCCAGACCGTAGGGCGCGTACTGGGCCTCGAAGATGTTCAGACGGGTGGCTATATAGCCATCTGTAGAGATGGAGAAGGGGATGACAAGGGCGTGGTCAATCAGAAAGGCCTCCGCACGGGCAAAAGCGGCATATCGGGCGGCCTCATCGTTGTTGATGGCCTTGGCGGCGTCCAGCAATTCATAATACTCCTCCACCAGCGCCTGGGTCTCCGGGCTCTTGTTGTCACAGCTCTTCTCCGCCACAGAGCGGGTCGGATCCTGGTCCATGAAGCTGTATGTGTTCTTCCGGTCAAAGGGTACGGTCCAGGTCTGAGGATCGGCGTAGTCCGCGCCCCAGTTGCACTTCATGAGACCATAGTCACCGGCCCGGCGGACAGCGCCCAGAAACCCGGTGGAGGGACCGGCCTCGACGATGACATCAATGTAATCGGTGCCCAGAACGGTCTCCAGCTGCTGCTCAACAACCTGGCACTCCTTATCCCAGTTGGCGGTGTCCGGATTATACCGCATATAGATCTTCACCGGGAAGACGGCTCCGGCGGCGGTCAGCTCCTCCACAGCCTTCGCCTTGTACTCCAGCGCGGCGGCCTCCTGGAAGCTGTCCCGCTGGGTAATCTCCTTCAGACCGGGATACTGAGTGTAGTCCTTCCCGTCGGCCATGGCGAAGTTGGCGGGGGTGATGGTGTTGTTCAGCAGCCCCTGGGGGTTCTGGGGATCCTGAACCATCAGGGCGTTCACCCGGTCCAGGGCGGCCAGGATGGACTGACGGAAGTTTTCGTTGTTCACTGCCAGCATCCAGTTTTCCGGCTGGAGAGAGCTGTCAAAGCGGGGTTCAAAGTTAAAGGAGTAGAAATAGGAGTAATCCACATTGGGACGGCTGGGAGACACCATGGGCCGCTTGGTCTCGTCCGTGAGCCAGGCGGAGAGCAGGGAGGCATCCAGCTGGGCCCAGTCCACCTCTCCCCGCAAAAACTGCTCCGGGGCCAGGGTGGCGGCCGTGGTGTTGTACATATACTCCACCCGATCCAGATAGACCTTATCCTTGTCCCAGTAGGCAGGGTTCTTCACCAGGACCCGCTTGTACTGCGGCTCGAACTCACTCATCAGAAATGCCCCGTTGTACAGGATGGTGTCCGGGCCGGTGGCGGCTCCAAACTGATCTCCCTTCTCCTCCAGGAAGGGGGCGTACACCGGCAGATAACTGGCATAGCTCAGAACGGAGGGGAAAAAGGAACAGGGACTCTCCATGGTGTACTCCAGAGTCAGGTCATCCAGGGCCTTGACACCCACATCCTCAAACCGGACCTCATCCACAGGCTCAATCACCTCGTTGTCCCCATTGAGCTTGACGGCGTTGCCCTTGTCGTCCTTTCCGTCCACGGCCCCCTCCATCTCCAGCAGATAGGCGGTGTAGTCATAGTAGGCCTGGGCGTTTTTCACAATGCCGTCATACATATACTGGGTGGAGGATTCATGTTTGGCATCGTTGGACCACTTTGCCGCGGCGACCCAGTCATGGGCGGTGACATCCCCCACTTCATTGCCTTGGTAATCCACCCATTTCACCCCCGGGCGAATGTGGAAGGTCCATACGGTATGGTCCGGATTGCTCTCCCACCGCTCGGCCAGAGCGGGGGCAATGTTGCCCAGATTGTCGTACTCCACCAGGCCGTCCACCGTATTGGCGGACATTTCCAGATCGGTTGTGTTTCCGGTGTAAAGATAGTTAAAGGTAGTGACCTCACTGGCATAGAGACGGCGGAACACCTGATCTCCGCCGGCTCCTCCTCCGGGGCCTTTGTCTCCGGTACAGGCGGCAAGGCTGAGGGTCATCCCAAGGGTCAGCAGGGCCGCAGTCCATCTTTTCTTCATTCTGTTCCTTCCTTTCCGATTCAGTTTATTCTGCCTTTCGGCAGGCCGGGCAGCCGGGATCGCGGTTTCAAACAACGCACCTAGGAATTCCAACGCTCCACCGGGACCCCGGTGATCCCGAGTCCGGGGGCGTCGGTCATGGTGACCCGGGCCTCCCGGAAGTCCGGGCCGCCCTCGAAGGGGTCCAGCGCGCAGAGGGAGGGACCATCCAGATCCGCCATGGTGATAATGCTCTGTCCGCAGCAGAGATGGGCGGCGGCAGAGACCGACAGCTTACTCTCCAGCATACAGCCCGTCATGCAGCGCACCCCAAAGCTGTCCGCAATGGCGCAGAGCTTCAGTGCCTGCCAGATGCCCCCCGTCTTCATCAGCTTGATGTTGATGAGGTCGGCCGCCCCGCTGGTGATGATCTTCAGCCCATCCTCTGGGGAAAAGACGGCCTCATCCGCCAAAATCGGGGTCTGAACCCGGCGGGTAATATAGCGCATCCCCTCCAGATCCCCGGCCCTGACCGGCTGTTCCACCAGCTCAATGTCCAGTCCCCTGTCCTCCATGGCGGAGATGATAGACACCGACTGCCGCGGCTCCCAGCCCTGATTGGCATCCACCCGGATCAGGATATCCGGCCCCACCGCCCGGCGGATGGCCGCGATCCGCTCCACATCCTTCTTCCCTTCTTTGCCCACCTTGACCTTTAAAATATGAAAGCCCCGGCGGACGGCCTCCAGACTGTCCGACACCATCTCCTCCACAGGGTTGACCGAGATGGTGATATCGGTTTCAAATGAGGGCTTCGCCCCGCCCAGCAGCCTCCAGAGAGGGGCGTTCCACCGCTTTCCCCAGAGGTCGTACAGAGCCATGTCCACCGCCGCTTTGGCCGAGGTATTGTGCAGGATACAGCCATGGAGCCTGCGCTGGATCTCTTCCATCTCCTCAATATCCATCCCCAGAATGGCCGGGCGGATATATTCCCGGATGGCGGAGAGGATGGAACCCGTGGTCTCTCCGGTGATCACGGCGGTGGGCGGCGCCTCCCCATAACCCACTTCATGTGTGTCGGTCAGGATTCGAACCGCCACATCCTCCACCCGCTCCACGGTGCGCAGAGCCGTTTTGAAGGGATGGGCCAGGGGAAGGGAGATCGCACCGGTTTGAATGTCGCGAATTTTCACAGGATCCCCTCCATTTTTTGCAATTTCTTCTCCTCTATCCTTCATTCCAAAAAGGAAAAAGCCGATATTTCTTATCATTTTACCATGGATATCCCATGATGTAAATAGCTTTTATCCATCCACAGGACTTTTCCATCTCCCTTTCCTACAGGACTTGTCCCCAGAGGTTGCAAAGCGTGCAAAAATGGCGTACACTGGAAAAGTCCGGTATAACGGACTCATCTTCCTGTACGATGAAAGGAGGAGGGATCGAAAGATGGCTAAGGGCAGCAACCAGAAACAAAAGCTCCTCGTCCTCCAGCAAATCCTGACGGAGCGCACCGATGAGGACCATCCCATGACTACCCCGGACCTGATCCGCGCCCTGGAAGAAGTTGGAATCACGGCGGAACGAAAGAGCATTTACGAAAATATGGATACTTTGCGTCAATTCGGGCTGGATGTGCAGAGCCGGAAGGGAAAACAGCCCGGCTGGTTTGTGGGGGAACGCCCCTTTGAGCTGGCGGAGCTGAAGCTTTTGGTGGATGCGGTTCAGGCCTCCCGCTTCTTCACCCGGCGGAAGAGTGCCCAGCTCATCCGCAAGCTGGAACAGCTCACCAGCGTCCACCAGGCCAAGGCGCTCCAGCGTCAGGTCTATGTGGATCAGCGGGTCAAAACCATGAATGAAAGCATTTATTATAATGTGGATAAGCTCCACTCGGCCCTCTCCAGCGGGAGCAGCGTGACCTTCAAGTATTTTGAATATAATGTCAAAAAAGAGAAGGTGTTCCGCCGGGAAGGGCGACGATACACCGTTCGGCCTTACGGCCTGGTGTGGGACAATGAAAACTACTATCTGGTAGGCTTCGACTGGAGCTTTGAGGAGGTCCGGCACTACCGGGTGGACAAAATGGGGGAGCTGGCGGTGATCTGCCTCAAAAATTCCAAGGCCGAGCCTCCGGCCTCTTTCGATCTGTCCGATTACGGCGGACGGCACTTTGGGATGTTCCGGGGACGGGAGGGGCAGATTCGCCTCCGGTGCGGAAATCGGATGGTCGGAGTGATTTTGGATCGGTTCGGTCAGGATACCATCCTTATTCCCGATGGGGAAGACCATTTTCTTGTCACGGTCACGGCGGTGGTCTCCCCCCAGTTTTACGGCTGGCTCTTCTCCCTTTCTGACGGGGTGGAGCTGACCGGGCCTGCTTGGGCGGTGGAAGAGTATCACTCCCGTCTGGCCGACGCCCAGCGCCGATGACTTAGGTCCAGGTCTCCCAGATCTCCGGGTGATAGCCCACGGTGGCCTGTCTCCCGTTTCGGACAATGGGGGTTCGGAGGAGGGCGGGGTCCTCCAGCAGCTTTTCAAATTGATCGGCATCGTAGGCCAGGGCCCGGAGCAGGGGCGCTCCGTGGCTCTTTGGGTCCATCAGCGCCTCCAGCCCTACGGCATTTTTTACCGAGGTCAGCTCCCCCCTGGACAGACCAAATCGAAGAATGTCTACGGATTGAAATTTGATCCGCCGCTCCTTGAACCACCGCTCCGCTTTTTTCGTATCAAAACACTTTCCTTTTCCAAAAATCTGTATATTCATAAAGAACCTCCTTTTGAATTTGTTTTAGGATATCACAGTTTTCCGCCCCGGAAAAGAGAGTCTGAAGTTTTTTTAAAAAAAGCATTGACATTTTTCTTCCTCTATGGTAGTATATCACTTGCGCTGAACGGCGTGAAGGTGTATGCGCGAGTGGTGGAATTGGCAGACTCGCTAGATTCAGGTTCTAGTGTGCATTACGCACGTGCGGGTTCAAGTCCCGCCTCGCGCACCAAAATACCAAAGCCACTGGCTTTGGTATTTTTCTTTCCTGAACTGTTGTCCCGCCCAAAAATCTGATGCCGGGAATACGGCGTCTCTGCCTGGGAGCGGGTATCATGAGCCGCAAAAACTGAATATCGGGGTGTAGCGCAGTTGGCAGCGCGCCTGCTTTGGGAGCAGGATGCCGGGAGTTCGAGTCTCCCCACTCCGAC
>JAHHSE010000024.1 GCA_020025395.1 Oscillospiraceae bacterium | reverse complement strand
GCATCACCCTGTGGACCTATCCCATCGGTGACTGGGGCAAGGAGTCTGAGGTCAAGGCCCTCACCGATGCCTTTAAGGCCGACACCGGCATTGAGGTCAAGGTTGAGTATCTGGCCTATAGCGACGGCGATGACAAGATCAACACCGCCATCACCGCCAAGCAGACGCCTGACCTGGTGATGGAAGGTCCTGAGCGTCTGGTGGCCAACTGGGGCGCCAACGGCTATCTGGTGGATCTGAGTGATATGCTGGACGATACCGATAAGGCCGAGATCCAGCCCACCGTGCTGGCCTCCTGCACCGCTCCCGACGGGGCTGTGTATGAGTACCCCCTGGTCATGACCGCCCACTGCATGGCTGTCAACCTCAACGCCTTCAAGGAGGCCGGAGCCGATCAGTACCTGGATCTGGAAACCCGCACCTGGACCACCGAAAACTTCATCAAGGCGGTGGATGCTCTCCAGGCTCACTATGGGGACACTGTGGGTGCCGTCTACTGCAAGGGTCAGGGCGGCGATCAGGGTACCCGCGCTCTGGTGAACAATATGTATGGCGGCACCTTCACCGATGGTGACCATACCAAGTACACCTGGGACGACCCCCTGAATATCAAGGCTCTGGAGCAGCTCAAATCCATGAAGGGCATTAACTTTGACGCCTCCATCGAGGGCGGCGACGAGATCGCTCTCTTCTATCAGGGCATTCTGAAGATGGCCTTCTGCTGGAATGTGGCTCAGCAGCTGGATCCCAACCTGTCTGGCACCGGCGCTGCCAAGACCATCAACGGGGATGACATCGCCATCATGGCCTTCCCCACCGAGACCGGCGCTCCCCAGCTCCAGGGCGGCATCTGGGGCTTCGGCGTGTTTGACAACGGCGACCCCGCCAAGATCGAGGCTGCCAAGACCTTCATTAAGTACATGGCGGACTCCGAGCACACTGTGGACGCTGTGAAGACCGCAAAGTACTTCCCCGTCCGCTCCGCTGCCGAGGGCACTGACCTGACCGCCATCTGGGCTGACAATGAGGTTATGAATCAGTATCAGATTCTGATGCCTTTCCTGGGCGACTACTACCAGGTCACCAAGGGCTGGACCCAGGCTCGCACCTCCTGGTGGAATATGCTCCAGAAGGTGGGCAATGGTGAGGATATCGCCTCCACTGTGGATACTTATCTTGCTGAGGCCAATGCAGCCATCGGCTGATGGAACCCCCAGCGTTTATACCTGACATTTGATTTGGTTCGCGCGCCTCTTTCCCGCGTTGCGCGGGAAAGAGGCGCGCCTTTTTTCCGAATGTGGAGATACCCACGGCAAGCCCGGCCCAGCGGGGCCTGCGATGCGTATCTCCACCCAAGGTCCTGATTTTTTCAGAAAGGGGTGCTTATTTTGGCCAGACAAGCTCCGTCTTCCATGAGCCGTGCCTTACAGCGCCGGGAGACCGTCTCCGGTTATCTGTTCCTTTTGCCAAGCCTGGTTTTCTTCGTGGGCTTTGTCATCATTCCCATGTTTATCTGTATTTTCCTCAGTCTGACCGATGCCAATATGCACGCGGGTTCCCCCTCCTTTATCGGCTTTCAAAATTTTTCCAAGCTGTGGGAAGACAAGGTCTTCCGGGAGGCTTTGTGGAATACCATTATTATCGTGGTGGTCAGCGTTCCCGCCGTATGTGCCTTTTCCCTGTGGGTCTCCTCCGCCATCTATAAGATGAACGGCACCGCCCGCTCCTTCTTCCGCATTGTCTTCTATCTCCCTGTGGTCACAGGCTCGGTGGCTGTTACCGTGGTGTGGAAGTGGATGTATAACAATTATTACGGCATTTTTAATTACATCCTCAAAAATACCGGGATCATTGACAAAAACATCAATTGGCTGGGAGATGAGCGGTTTGCCCTCTGGTGCATCATCCTGATCCTCTTCACCACCTCGGTGGGACAGCCCATCGTCCTCTATGTCTCCGCCCTGGGCAATGTGGACCAGTCCCTGGTGGAAGCGGCCCAGGTGGACGGCGCCACCAACCTCCAGATTTTCTGGAAGATCAAGTGGCCCCAGATTATGCCCACCACGCTGTACATCCTGGTCATCACCACCATCAACTCCTTCCAATGTTTTGCCCTGATCCAGCTGCTGACCTCCGGCGGCCAGGGGACCAACACCGTGATGTATCACATCTATTATACCGCCTTCAAGCTGACCACGCAGCACGGCCACTTCGGCTATGCCAACGCCATGGGTGTGGTTCTGGCCCTTGCCATTGCCGCCCTCTCCGCGGTTCAGTTTAAGCTGGCGAAAGAAAAGTAAGGGGGCGCATTGAATATGAAATCTGGTGTGGAGCGCGTCACCGTCTATAAGGTGATTTCCGTTATTTTGCTGGTCATTTTGGCCTTTCTCTTCCTTTTCCCCCTTTACTGGATCGTGACGGGGGCCTTTAAGACCTCTGTGGAAATCAACTCCGTCACCCCGGTCTGGTTCCCCACAGAGTGGAGCATGGAAAACTTCTCCAAACTGTTTGCCAAGCGGAGCGCCCCTCTTTTTGAAATCGGCCCCTTCCAGGGTCCCGTTGCCCCCGCCGCCTTCCGCTGGCTGATTAACACGGTGTTCATGGCGGTCGCCGCCATGCTGCTCACCTGCTTTACCGCCGCCATGGCGGGCTACGCCCTGGCGAAGAAACGGTTTTTGGGCCGTGGGATTATCTTCGGCCTCATTGTCTGCGCCATGGCTCTGCCCAAGCAGGTCATTCTCATCCCTCTCTTGAAGGAAATGGCGGTCCTGGACCTCTACAACACGCTTTGGGCGGTGATTCTCCCCACAGTGGGCTGGCCCTTCGGCGTCTTTTTGATGAAACAGTTCTCTGAGGGCATTCCCGGCGAGATTTTGGAGGCCGCCCGCATTGACGGGGCCAGCGAGTTCAAGACCTTCACCACCGTGGTCATGCCCATTATCAAGCCGGGCATCGGCGCCCTGGCCATCTTCACCTTCATCAATTCCTGGAATGACTACTTCATGCAGCTGGTTATGCTCCAGAAGGGGGACATCTTCACCCTTCCTCTGGGTATCTCCACGCTCCAGGCTGAGACCACGGTGGATATGGGACTGCTTATGGCGGGCGCCGCCATGGCCGCCGCCCCCATCATCCTCATCTTCCTCCTCTTCCAGAAATACTTTACCCAGGGCATCACCATGGGCGCTGTCAAGGGCTGATTTTTCGCAGCAATGCCCCGCCCCGGGGAGTTTCTCCATTTTACTCTGCGCAGAGATCGCAACCGGCCCCAACGCCCATGGCTGCGGTCCCCATGGTTCGATTATCGAAAAGATAGGAGTCTGACACCAATGGACATAAAAAAATATCAGGGTATTATTCCCGCTTTCTACGCTTGCTATGATGAACAGGGCGAGATCTCTCCCGACGGGGTCCGCGCCCTGGTCCGGCACCTGGCCGGAAAGGGTGTGCGCGGTCTCTATGTCGGCGGTTCCTCCGGTGAGTGCATCTACCAATCCGTGGCGGAGCGCAAGCTGGTTTTGGAGCTGGTGATGGAGGAGGCCAAGGCCTTTGATCTCACCATCATCGCCCATGTGGCCTGCAACAATACCAAAGACAGTCAGGAGCTGGCCGCCCACGCCGAGGGCCTTGGGGTGGATTCCATCGCCGCCATCCCTCCCATCTACTTCCATCTGACAGAGCATGGGATTGCCCAGTACTGGAACGACATCTCCGCCGCCGCCCCCAACACCGACTTTATCATCTACAACATCCCTCAGCTGGCCGGGGTGGCCCTGTCCGGCTCTCTGCTGGCTGAAATGCAGAAGAATCCGCGGGTGATCGGTGTGAAGAACTCCTCCATGCCGGTACAGGACATCCAGCTCTGGAAGGACCAGGGCGGTCCCGACTTTGTGGTGATGAACGGCCCCGACGAGCAGCTTTTGGGCGGCCTGGCCATGGGAGCCACCGGCGGCATCGGCGGCACCTATGCCGTCATGCCTCAGCTCTTTCTCAAAATCGCTGCCCTTGCCGCTGAGGGCAAGGTGGCTGAGGCGTTCCCCATCCAGAATGAGGTCTGTCGAATCATCTATGCCATGTGCGGTGCCAAGGGCAACCTGTATGCCGTGATGAAGGCCATTCTGAAGGAGCAGTACGGCCTGGAGCTGGGCGGCGTGAGAGCCCCTCTGCCCAATCTGGCCCCGGAGGACCGGGCCGTTGTGGAGTCCTGCTCCAAGATGATCCGCAGCGCCATTGACAAATTCTGCTGATTTTTCGGCGGACAACGAGAGGTGAACCAAATGCGTATTATTGCCTGCAAAGACTATGCTGAAATGAGCTGTGCCGCCGCCAACATCCTTGCGGCCCAGATTTATCTCAAGCCACAGGCCGTCCTGGGTCTGGCCACCGGCTCCACCCCTGTGGGACTGTACAAGGAGCTGATTGCAAAGCATGAGGCCGGAGTTCTCAGCTTCGCCCAGGTCCGCACCGTCAATTTGGACGAGTATAAGGGACTGGCCCCCACCCACGATCAGAGCTACCGCTACTTCATGCAGCACAACCTCTTTGACCACATCGACATTAGGCCTGAGAACACCAATGTCCCCGACGGTCTTGCGGCGGACGCGGAGGCCGAGTGCGGGCGCTATGATGCCCTGCGGGAAACATTGGGCCGGACTGATATCCAGCTTCTGGGCCTGGGCCGGAACGGACACATCGGCTTTAACGAGCCCGGCCCCGTCTTTGTGAAGCCCACCCATGTGGTGGACCTCACCCCCAGCACCATTGATGCCAACGCCCGATTCTTTGCCTCTCAGGCGGATGTCCCCCGTCAGGCCATCACCATGGGCATCGGCTACATCATGCAGGCCCGTCAGATTCTGGTGGTGGCCAGCGGCAGCGACAAGGCGGAAGCGGTCTATCAGATGATCTGCGGCGCTGTGGACCCCCAGGTCCCCGCCTCCATCCTCCAGCTCCATCCCAATGTGACTCTGGTGGCAGATGAGGCCGCCCTCTCCAAGGCTGTGGAAGCGGGTGTTTCGGTATGCGGATAACAGGAGCCAGGGTCTTTGACCCTCAAAAAGGTTTTGTCTCCGGGGAGCTTTGCCTCCAAGGCGGGACCATCGTCTCCCACAGCGACGGGGAGTCGGTGGAGCTGCCCGGCTGCTATCTGGTGCCCGGCCTCACCGATCTCCACTTCCACGGCTGTGTGGGTGAGGATTTTTCCGACGCCACCCCTGACGGCCTTCAGGCCATGGCGGAGTATGAGCTTTGTCGGGGGGTGACTCAGATCTGCCCCTCCGGTATGACCCTGGGGGAGGATCAGCTCATGAAGATCTGCCAAAACGCCGCCGCCCACAAGGCCGGTGGGGGCAAGGGGGCCGAACTGGTGGGCCTCCATCTGGAGGGGCCCTTCCTCTGCCGGGCCAAGAAGGGCGCTCAAAACGCAGATTACCTCCACGACCCGGATGTACCCATGCTCCACCGCCTTCAGGAGGCCGCCAAGGGTCTGGTGAAGATGGTGACCCTGGCCCCGGAGCAGCCCGGCTCTCAAGAGTTTATCCGGTATGCCAGCCGGGAGGGGATTCAGGTCTGCGTGGGCCATACCACCGCGGATTATGATACTGCCACCGCCGCCTTTGAGGCGGGGGCCAGGCAGGTCACCCACCTCTTCAACGCCATGCCTCCCTTTACCCATCGGACTCCCGGTGTGGTGGGTGCCGCCTTTGACCGGTCCGATGTGATGGTAGAGCTGATCAGCGATGGGATTCACATCCATCCCTCTGTGGTCCGGGCCGTCTTCCGACTCTTCGGCGCTCACCGGGTGATCCTGATCTCCGACTCCCTCCGGGCCACCGGTATGCCGGATGGGATCTATCCCTTCGGGGGACAGGAGATCCGGGTCTGCGGCAATCGGGCGACCCTGGCCCACGACCCCGACACCCTGGCGGGCTCGGTTTCTGACCTCATGGCCTGTATGGTCACTGCGGTCTCCTTTGGCATCCCTCTGAAGGATGCCGTCACCGCCGCCGCCGTCAACCCCGCCAAGGCCCTTGGCATCTATGACCGGGTGGGCAGTCTGGATGCGGGGAAGGAGGCCAACATCGCCGTTCTCAACCCCGATCTCACCCTTCGTGCCGTCCTCTTCCGCGGAGAAGTGGTATCCGGCGCGCTATGATCCCCCATTCCAAACGGGCGGACCCGGACTACTCCAACACCATAGTCCGAGTCACGCTGTAAAAAGGAGGAAACGCTTCCCGCCGGGCCGGCGGTGCGGCAGTGTGGAGACCTGTCGCAAAGTTCGGAAGGTCCTGCTCCTTCCGGATGAGAGGGTATTTGCGGAGGCATTGCCCTTACGGCTCTTTCTATGGCTACTGTGACCCTGAAGAATGTCAAAAAGATCTATGACAATAAAGTAACTGCCGTCCATGATTTTAACCTGGAGATTGCGGACAAGGAATTTATCGTCCTGGTCGGCCCCTCCGGCTGCGGAAAATCCACCACCCTGCGGATGATCGCCGGTCTGGAGGACATCTCCGAAGGAGATCTCATCATCGGAGAGAAGCGGATGAACGATGTGGAGCCCAAGGACCGTGACATCGCCATGGTCTTCCAGTCCTACGCCCTCTATCCCCACATGACGGTCTATGAGAACATGGCCTTCGCCCTGAAGCTGAAAAAAATGCCCAAGGAGGAGATTGACAAGCTGGTGCGGGAGGCCGCCAAAATCCTGGATATCACCCAGTATCTGGACCGGAAACCCAAGGCCCTCTCCGGCGGCCAGCGCCAGCGTGTGGCCATTGGCCGGGCCATTGTGCGGGAGCCTCAGGTCTTTCTGATGGATGAGCCTCTCTCCAACCTGGATGCCAAGCTGCGAAATCAAATGCGGGCCGAGATCATCAAGCTCCGTCAGCGCATCGATACCACCTTTGTCTATGTGACCCACGATCAGACCGAAGCCATGACCCTGGGGGATCGGATCGTCATTATGAAGGATGGCTATATCCAGCAGATCGGAACGCCCCAGCAGGTCTTTGACCACCCCGTGAATATCTTTGTGGCGGGATTTATCGGCTCCCCCCAGATGAACTTCTTCCAGGGCACCGTGGAGAAGGTGGGGGAGCGGTATCAGCTCTCCGTCCACAACGCGGTGATGGAGCTTTCCGCCCAGACCTGCGAGGCCCTCTCCCAGGCAAAAATCACCTCCAAGGCGGTCACTGTGGGCATTCGTCCGGAGCATATCCTCTTTGCCCCGGAGGGCGGCCCCCATACCATCAGCGCCTCTGTGGATGTCTCTGAAATGATGGGCAGTGAGATTTATCTCCATGTGCTCACCCAGGAAAAGGATGTGGTCCTCCGTGTCCCCACCACCGAGCTGCCCCCGGAGTATCGGGCCGGTATTCCCTACAATACCCCGGTGAAGTTTACCTTCCCTGCCGACCTCATTCATCTCTTCGATCCGGAAACCGAGCAAAATCTTCTCTAATGCACTGCCGGGGGGACTTATGCCCCCCGGCTTTTCTCCTTCCAGAGGCCTTCCGAAAGGCCTCCGCATGATTCACAGAAAGGAACCGATGCTATGCGATATGAAGGGAATATTTACCGCCCCCCCGGGGAGCGGAACAGCTATCTGCTTCAAATCACCGTGGGCTGCTCCCACAATGCGTGCAGCTTTTGCGGGATGTATCAGGGGCAGAGGTATCATGTCCGGCCCATGTGTGATATTCTGGAGGACATTCAGATGGCAAAAGCCTGTTACGGAGACCTGTCTCGGGTCTTTCTCTGTGACGGGGACGCCATAGGAATGCCCACCCGGGATCTTCTCACCATCCTCCACGCCCTGTATGAGGCCTTTCCCTCTCTCCGAAAGGTAGGGGTCTATGCCGGACCCAGGAACATCCTGCAAAAAACCGTGGAGGAGCTTCGGAGTCTCAGAGAGGCCGGTCTTACCCGCGCGTATCTGGGGGTGGAGACCGGGAGTGAAACCCTGCTCAAGGCCATTGGAAAGGGAGTCAGCCGGGCCGGGATGCTGGAGGCGGGGGTCCGTCTGCGGGAGGCCGGTCTGGACCTGTGGGCCATGGTTCTTCTGGGCCTGGCGGGCACCGGGGAGGCGGGGCTGGAGCACAGCCGGGAGACGGTGACCCTGGTAAACGAAATGAGGCCCCGGCATCTCTCCCTTCTCACCCTGGTTCTGGAGCCGGGAACCCGGCTCTATCAGGATTGGGAGAGGGGGAAATTCCTCCCCTGCACCCCGGAGGAGATTCTCCGTGAGGTGCGGTGTCTGGTGGATGGTCTCACGGTGGATCCCCTCCACTTCACCTGTGACCACGCCTCCAATTATCTTCCCCTCAAGGGGACCCTGTCGGAGGAGCGGGAACGGTTCCTCGCCGTTCTGGATCAGGCCCTGTCCGGGGAGCGGAGAATCCGTCCGGAGTGGAGCAGGCAGGTTTGAAGGGGGAGCGCTTCCCTTTGGAACCCGCCTTCGTCCGTCGTCTTTTCCGGCTTTTGTGCCGCCCTATGAAAAAAAAGGCCGTGAGACGGAGAAAATCCGTCCCACGGCCTTATCCCGTCCCCCGTCCCTCTTTTCCGAAGCGTTCGACGGAGTCCCCTGTTTTCAGATGCTGCGGACGCTCTCCCCGCCGGCTCAGGCTGGCATTGGCATAGGCGGGGTCATAGGTCACCTCCCGGCCAAACCAAATCGGAGGTGTAAAGGCCATGGCCTCCTGCTCACTGGGAAACTCCACCTCCGCCATCATGAGAGGGGCAAAGGGAGGGGCAAAGAGGTCCAGCTCGATCACATGGTCCCCACAGGGAATCTGATAGCGGGTCTTTCGAATCACCGTCCCGTCTGCCTTGGGGAGCAGCTGTCGGTAAGCCTTCTGGGAAAGGGGCACCTCATACTCCTCCCGGCTCAGAAGTCCTTCCCCCTTACAGGTCAAAAAGAAACCCGCCCCCTTCTTTCGAACCCGAACGGCGGGATTAAAACAGAGATAGCCCTGCTCAATTTCCTCTTTGGGCCATCCTTCCAGACCCTCCGGAGGCTCCATGACCAAAAATTTTCGTTCGATTTCCATATCTTCATTCCTTTCTTCTGTCCCGTTCCATCCGTTTCTCTCCCCACTTATCGGGTTGTCACAGAGATCCAATTGAGGTAAAATAAGAAAAATCCGTCTTTTGACAGGGGGGATCCCATGCACCTTTTTCTCTGCCTGGATGACCACAACGGGCTTCTCTTCCATCAGCGCCGACAAAGCCAGGACCGTTTTCTTCGGAAGGCCCTCCTCTCCCTGGCCGGGGACAGGCCTCTCTGGATGAGCGCCTACTCCGCCGGGCAGTTTGAGCCGGAATACCACGCTCGGCTCCAGGTGGATGACGGCTTTCTCTCCAAGGCGGGGCCGGATGCCCTCTGCTTTTCCGAGGCCGGGGGACTTTCCCCCTTTCAGGAGCAGATCCAATCCCTCTCCCTGTTCCGATGGAACCGGATCTACCCCGCGGATGTGTTTCTGGACCTTTCCCTGGAGAACTGGATTCTCAGAAAGACACATGATTTCCCCGGCTTCTCCCATAAAAAAATTACGTTGGAGGTCTATACAAAATGAAAACCCGCTTCCCCGTTCTTGTCCTGCTGCTGCTTTTTCTTCTCCCCGGCTGCGCCCCTTCGGCAGCGCCCCCCATCTCCCTGGAGGAGGTTCCCCCCTATACCGATCAGCCCTATGTGGTCATCAATGGGAACCAGCCCTATTTTACCGACGAGGATTTTACCGCCAATTCCTTTGAGACCTACAGTGCCCTGGATGCCCTTAACCGCTGCGGCCCCGCCTTTGCCAATGTGGGGCAGGATCTCATGCCGGTGGAAGAGCGGGGAAGCATCGGTCAGATCAAGCCCAGCGGCTGGGTCACCGCGAAATACGACTTTGTGGATGGAAAATATCTCTATAACCGCTGTCACCTCATTGGCTTTCAGCTCACCGGAGAAAACGCCAATGAGAAAAATCTCATCACCGGGACCCGCTATTTGAATGTGGAGGGGATGCTTCCCTTTGAAAACATGGTAGCGGATTATGTCAAGGAGACCGATAACCATGTCCTCTACCGGGTTACCCCCGTTTTTGACGGGACCAATCTGGTGGCGGATGGGGTGCTGATGGAGGCCCTTTCCGTGGAGGATCAGGGGGAGGGTGTGACCTTCTGCGTCTATGTTTACAATGTTCAGCCGGGGGTGGAGATCGACTATGCCACCGGGGAGAGCTGGGAGGCTGGACAGGCCCCGGACAGTACCCCCTCCACCATGACCTACATCGGCAATACCGGTTCTAAAAAATTCCATCTCCCCACCTGCGCCAATCTGCCCGCGGAGCAGAATCGGACCAGTTTTGACAGCCGGGAGGCAGCCCTGGACGAAGGGTACAGTCCCTGTGGGACCTGCAAGCCCTAGCTTTCCTCCGCTTCAAAGGGACATGAGACCCCTTCCCTCCTCATATAAATGAAACAAATCGAAGAGGAGGAAGTCCCATGAAACATCTCTTGAAACGCAAGCTCTTTCCAGCGGCCGCCTGTCTGGCGGCAGCGGCCGCCATGTTTTGGGTGGTAAACCACCCGGCCATTGTAGGAGCCGCCGCCACCACCCGGCAGCTTCCCATCTACTGCGTTCAGCGGGATCAAAAGATGATCTCCATCTCCTTTGACGCCGCCTGGGGGAATGAGGACACGCAGCTCCTCATTGACACCCTGGAACGGTACAAGATCAAAGCCACCTTTTTTGTGGTAGGAGATTGGGTGACCAAATATCCGGAATCGGTCAAAGCCCTTCATGACGCGGGCCATGAGATCATGAATCACTCCGATGACCACGCCCATTTCACCAAGCTCTCCAAGGAGGAGATGCAGAAAAACATCAACGCCTGCAACGATAAGATCGAGGCCGTCACAGGGGTCCGGCCCACGCTTTTCCGCCCTCCCTACGGAGAGTATGACGACAATGTGGTTTTGGCGACCAGGGCCTTGGGGATGGAGCCCATCCAATGGGATGTGGACAGTCTGGACTGGAAGGAAATCCCCGCCTCCGAGATCACTGCCCGGGTGACCTCCAAGGTTCAGCCCGGGTCCATCGTCCTTTTCCACAACGCCGCCAAGCATACCCCGGAGGCCCTTCCCGCTATTTTAGAGACGCTTCTTCAGGAGGGCTATACCATTGTGCCCATCTCCCAGCTCATTCTGCCGGGGGAACATGGGGTGGATTATACCATGGACCATACCGGGCGGCAAAATCCCATCGACTGATTGCACGCAGTTCCAACGGACCGCCCGGAATGGTTCCGGGCGGTCCGTTTTTTCCCTCACAGCAGGGGGAGGACATAACCATAAAAGACAGCCCCCATGACCCCGCAGGCCGCCAGGGTGAGGATGGGGTTTACTTTACATCTCCATACCATAAACAAGGCAATCCCGAAAAAAATCAGGCTGTACCCGTCTACCAGAGAGATTTTTCCCACCGACACACAGGCGGAGGCAATCAGGCCGATAACCGCCGGACGAATCCCGGAAAGAGCGTTTTTCAAGGTCGGATTGTTCTGAAATCTCTGAAAGCAGATGGAAATCATGAGGGTGAGCAGAAAAGGGATCAAAAGGGTACAGGCTGTGCAGAGGACCCCGCCCCACAGGCCGAAGAGATGGTATCCCACAAAGGTGGAGGCGTTCACTGCCACCGGACCCGGAGTCATTTCCGCAATGGCCACCATGTTGACAAATCCATCCGGGTCAATCCAGCCCCTCCCTTCCACTACCTCACGCTGGAGCAAAGCCAGCACGGCATAGCCTCCCCCAAAGGAAAAGGCCCCGATTTTCAGAAAGGACAGACAGACCTCCGTGAGAAGACTCACTGCCCTTCCCCCTTTCCGTGGGCATCTACCGCCCGAACCACATAACCGCGGAGGAAAAGGCCGTACAGGGCAGCGGCGATCACCACGAAAATGGGAGGAATGCCGAACACCGCAATGGCGAAAAAGCCGCAGAGGGTTACCACCCAATTAAAGTATTTCCCGATCTGTGCCGCGGCCCCCAGCTTGATCATCGCATAGAAGATCAGGGCGGCCACCGCCGGACGCACCCCGTTGAAAATATGCTGTACCACCGGATAGGACATCAGATTTTGAAAGACCGCAGCCACCAAAAGAATTACCGCCACACTGGGCAGGGCCGCCCCAAAAACAGCTGCCATGGCCCCCGGAATTCCCCCTGTCCGATATCCCACAAAGGTGGCCGAGTTAACTGCCATGGGTCCGGGGAGGCTGTTGGTCAGGGAAATGGCATCCAGAAACTCCGCGTCACTCATCCACCCTTTGGTCTCCACCACCTCCTTCTGAATGACAGGGAGCATGGCATAACCGCCTCCGATGGTGAAGAGTCCGATTTTCATAAAGACAAAAAATATTTCAAGCAGACAGCGCATTCTTTTCCCTCCATAAACGGAATTGCCGATTTCTTCTGATCCCTCCCATCTTACTCCCCCTGACCCAAAAGTGCAAGCCGTCCCCCTTGCAATCTGGCTCTGTTCCGTTGTAAAATATTTTTATCAAGATACAGGAGGCTTCTGCTATGGAGAAGAACTGCTATCCCCGTCTGCTCTGTGACCTGTCCCTCCTTCTACAAAATGTGAAAGCGGTCACCACCCGCTGTCACGCCCTGGGGATCCAAGTCACCGGCGTCACCAAAGGAATTCACAGCCGACTCCCCATTGTCCGACAGTTCGTATCCGGGGGCTGTGACCAGCTGGCCTCCTCCCGGCTGGAACAGCTGAAAGCCCTTCGGGAGGCCGGGTTGGGCCTTCCCACCATGCTCATTCGGGTCCCTATGATGAGTGAGCTGGAGGAGGTCCCCCGCTGCTGCGATTACAGCCTGCACAGCGATCTTTCCGTTTTGGAGGCTCTGGAAGAGGTCTGCGCCCGGCAAAATGTCACCCATAAGGTGATCCTGATGGCGGATCTGGGAGATCTGCGGGAGGGCTGGTGGGACCAGGAGGAGTTTCTCGCGGCGGCTCTCCGAGTGGAGCGGGCCCTCCCCCACCTGGAGCTGGCCGGAATCGGCACCAATCTGGGCTGTTACGGCTCCATTGTCCCCACGGTGGAAAAGATGGAGACCCTGGCTGCCCTGGCCCAGCGGGTGGAAGAGGCCATTGGCCGGGCACTGGAGCTTGTCTCCGGAGGGGCCACCTCCTCTTTCCCCTTGGTCCATCAGAAAACCATGCCGAAAAAGATCAACCATCTAAGGATGGGAGAGGGGATTCTTCTCTGCTATGACCTTCAAAAGCTCTGGGGGATTCGGGGCCTTGATGATATCTCCAATCATGTCTTTACCCTTCAGACCCAGGTGTTAGAGTGCCGCTCCAAGCCCTCCTGCCCTGTTGGAAAGCTCTTTCTGGATGCCTTTGGACACGCCCCGGTTTACGAGGACCGGGGAATCCGGAAACGGGCCCTTCTGGGGCTGGGCAAGCTGGATGTGGGGGATATCGGGGACCTGATCCCCAGGGATGAGGGCGTTCTGGTCCTGGGAGGGTCCAGCGACCATACCATCCTGGATGTGGAGGACTGTCCCCGAGCCATTAAGGCCGGCGATTTGATGGAATTCGATCTCAACTACCCCACCATGCTCTTCCTCACCGCACGGGATGTCTTTCCCATCGAATACCTGGGCGGGTGAGTTTTGTTCAGGAAGGGGACAGGCCTCCTCCCGGTTTGCGCTCGAAAAAAGGTCCGCCGTAAAAATCACGGCGGACCTTTTTCTTATTCTTTCATGGAGTCAACAATGGCACTGGCCAGAGCGTCAAGCTCCACGGCTTTGTCATCCTTGAGGGCGGAGGCCATGCTCAGCCGCTCGTTGAGGACGGTCATATTCTTCATCTCTTCATCGATGAATTTCTGCATCAGGTCGCCGGACTTGCAGGCCCAGGACCCGTTCTCAATGATGGCAAAGGTCCGATTCTGGAGGTTCAGGGCCTTCATATCCATGAGGAAGTTGTGCATCACAGGATAGATTCCCAGATTGTAGGTCACAGAGGCCAGGACCACATGGCTCAGGCGGAAGGCTTCCGAGACCAGCTGGGAGACATGGGTATTGGACACGTCATAGACCCAGACATTGGTGCAGCCCTTCTCGCAGAGCTTGGCGGCCAGGGCCTGGGCGGCGGCCTCGGTGTTGCCGTACATGGAGGCATAGGCAATCAGAACACCCTTTTCCTCCGGCTCATAGCGGCTCCATTTGTCGTACTTATTGATGAAGTACATGAGATCTTTCCGCCACACGGGACCATGGAGCGGACAGATATACTTGATCTGATCCAGGATGCCTCCGGCCTTTTTCAGCAGGAGCTGGATGTGGGGGCCGTACTTGCCCACGATGTTGGTGAGGTAACGGCGGGCCTCGTCAATCCAGTCCCGGTCGAAGTTCACCTCGTCGGCAAAGAGCTTGCCGTCCAGGGCGCCGAAGCTGCCAAAGGCATCGGCGGAAAACAGAACGCCGTTGGTGGTGTCGAAAGTGACCATGGCCTCAGGCCAGTGGACCATGGGAGCCTCCACAAAGGTGACGGTGTGCTTGCCGAAGGTGTGGGTATCCCCCTCCTTCACCTCCACCAGCTCATGGTCGTCCACCTGGAAGCCGAACTGACGCATAAGCATAAAGGACTTTTCGGTGGAGATGATTTTCACCTTGGGCCAGCGGAGGAGGATCTCCTCAATGGAGGCGCCGTGATCCGGCTCCATGTGGTTGATTACCATCCAGTCCAGATCCCGCCCCTGGAGCAGATGCTCCATATTTTCCAGAAGCTGGCGGCAGGCGGACCAGTCCACGGTATCAAAGAGGACGGTCTCCTTGTCCAGGAGCAGATAGGCGTTGTAGGAAACGCCCTTGGGAATGGGATGAATATTCTCAAACAGGTGGAGACGATGGTCGTTGGCACCCACCCAGTACAGATCTTCGGTCACATTGCGTACACAATACA
>JAHHSE010000023.1 GCA_020025395.1 Oscillospiraceae bacterium | reverse complement strand
AGATGGCGGGCGGGAGGGTGGACAAGCAGTCGGTATCACAGAGGACGGCGGAGGGCTGCAAAAAGTCCCCCGCCAGATTTGTGCCCCCCGCCCGAACCCCGGCGGTCCTCCCCCCCCCCCGGGCGTCCACCGCCGCCCACCGGGCGGTGGGAAGCTGGACAAAGGAGATCCCCCGGAGATAGACGGCGGCGGCAAAGCCCCCCATATCTCCGGTGACCCCGCCCCCGAGAGCCGCGACACAATCGGCACGGGTCAGTTGCTCCTCCGCCAAAAATTCCAGGAAATCGGACAGGGTCTTGAGATTTTTCCGGGCCTCCCCTGCGGGGAAAACATAGGCGCACACGGAAAACCCCGCCTTTTCCAGACTGGTGCGGGCGGTGTCCAGGTACAGGGGCGCCACATTGCTGTCGGTCAGCACCGCCACACGGCAGGGCTGTTTGACCTCCCGGAGAAAGGCCCCGCATCGGGGCAGCAGGCCGGATCCGATGATGACCTGGTATGGGGGGGCTGTCTGTACGGGTATGGTCCGAATGTGGTCAGGCATGGTCCACTCCTCCTGTCAAGTTTGTAGAACGGCTCAATTTCCTCCGGCGGAGGCCTTTTTCTCCCGTCCGTCCTTTAAAAGGGCCTTCAATCGGTCCCCATCCCTCTCCTTCAGAGCCTGGGCATATTCCTGCAGATGGCGGATAAGAAGGTCCAGCTCCCTGCCGAGAAAATCCCCATCCTCCAAAAACAGCTCGGTCCACATCTCCTCATCCAAACGGGCCACACGGGTCATATCCTGAAAGCTCCCGGCGGAAAATCCCCGGCGGCGCTGGGCTTCGGGGGATTTTACATAGGCGCTGGAGACAATGTGGGCAAGCTGGGAGGTAAAGGCGATGATCCGGTCATGCTCCTCCGGGTCGGAGAAGGTGAGTCCTGAAAAGCCGATGTCCAAAAAGAAGGATTTCAAGGTGTCCAGTACGGCCATATCGGTCCGCTGATCCGGGGTGAGAATCATGGAGGCCCCCACATAGAGATCCTGGGCGGAGGCGGCAAAGCCGCCCCGTTCCCGCCCCGCCATGGGATGGCCCCCAATGTAGGAAAAGCCGTACTGCTCCGCCAGGGGGCTGATGGCTTTCACCACCCCCCGCTTGACCCCGCACAGATCCACCAGAATGACGGAAGGGGAAAGCTCTTTGGCATGCTCCTCCACCCACGCCACCGCCGCACCGGGACGGAGCGCCACCAGGATCAGGTCGCACCGGGGGAGGATCTCATGGGAGAGGGTCCCGTCTATGGCCCCGCACATTCGGGCCAGCAGCATGGTCTCCTCATTCTGGTCGATTCCCCATACCCTGTGGTCGGTTCGGGCCTTGATGCTCTTTGCCATGGAGCCGCCGATCAGCCCCAGACCCACAATTCCGATCTCCATGTTTCAGGCCTCCAGATTTTTTACGGTCTCATGGAGGGTCAGCAGCTTCCCGGCCAGCCGGTGGAAGGCGTCCGGACGGAGGCACTGGGGACCGTCGCACAGAGCCTTGGCCGGATCGTTGTGAACCTCGATTTCCAGGCCGTCGCAGCCGGCGGCCACCGCCCCCATGGACAGGGAATCCACCAGCCAGCTCTTTCCGCCGGCATGGCTGGGGTCAATGATGATGGGGAGGTGGGTGAGCTTTCGGAGGACCGGAACGGCGGAGAGATCCAGGGTATTTCGGGTGTAGGTCTCAAAGGTGCGGATTCCCCGCTCGCAGAGAATCACATTGTGGTTGCCTCCCGCCATGATGTATTCGGCGCTCATGAGCCACTCCTCGTAAGTGGCGGACATCCCCCGCTTGAGAAGGACCGGCTTCTCCTGCCGCCCCACCGCCTTCAGCAGATCAAAGTTCTGCATATTTCTGGCCCCGATCTGAATCACATCCACATCCTTGAAGAGGGGGAGCTGGCTGATATCCATCATCTCCGTAATGATGGGAAGTCCGGTTTCCTCCCGGGCTGTTTTCAGGTACTCCAGGCCAATGGCCCCCAGTCCCTGGAAGGCGTAGGGAGAGGTCCGGGGCTTAAAGGCCCCTCCCCGGAGCATCGTGGCCCCGCTGGCCTTCACCGCTTTGGCGATGGTCACCACCTGCTCCTCCGATTCTACGGAGCAGGGGCCTGCCATCAGGGTCAGACTGCCTCCGCCGATCCGGGTGTTTCCCACCTTTACCACCGTGTCTTCCGGGTGGAACATCCGATTCGCGTTTTTGTACGGCTCATGAATCCGCTTCACATCCTCCACAATGTCCAGGGCGGCGATGAGGTCGGCGTCCAGCTGGGAGGTGTCTCCCACCAGGCCCAGGATGGTTCTGGCCTCACCCACACTGGTGTGGATGGTGATTCCCTTCTCCTGAAGCCAGGAGAGCAGGCTTTTGAGCTGGTCCTGATTGGGATCGGGTTTTAAGATGACGATCATGTGGGTTTCCTCCTCAAAATCATGTGAAATGAAAAAGACCCACAGCCGGTTAGGCTGTGGGTCCAGATGTGCGGCAACCTCTTTTGACCTCGTCAGAATCAAGCACATACCGTTCCAGCCAAACCGAAATAAGCCTTACCCTCAAAATAGGTAAAGCCATAAAAGCGGTATGCAGAAAAACGGATGAGATGAATCATGACGAAAGTCCCTTTCAGGTATCTTTGATAGCTTTAGAATATCACTTTACCCGGAAAAAGAAAATTGACAATTCTCATAAATAACACGGAAATATCCGCTTTGTTTCCGGCGCTCTTGCCAAATAATGCCGTTTTTTGCCGGAAAAACCGGGAGGTTCCCCCGCCTCACCCGGGGCCGGAGCGTCTGTCCTCCCTGTTGTGAAGGCCGGACAGGGGGAGCAGGACCCGGGCGGTAAAGTGGTCCCCCTCCTGGGTGAAGGAGGAAAGCCCTCCGTACTGCCGGGCGATGATGGAGATGGAGAGGGTCCCCGTGCCAAGGGCATCCCGCTTTGCGCTTTGGAAGCGCTCCTCCTCCTGGCGAACGGGCACGGAGTTGGCGTTTACCACCTCCAGCATCACCTTTTTCTGAAGGATCTCACAGCGGACCTGGATCCATTTGGGCCGGTCCGGCTCCTGCCTGTCCATGGCCTCCAGGGCATTTTCCAGCAGGTTGCCCAAAATGGAGCAGAAATCCACATAGACCTCCTGGGGCAGGGACCGGAGCTGTCCATGGACCTGAAAGTCTACCCCGCGCTTTTGGGCGGCTTCCCAGTAATAGGCGATCAGGGCATCCACCACGGGAACCTGATAGAAGGACATGGGCTTGGTCAGCAGAGGCTGGACCGTTTCCAAATACTGTTCCAGATAGTTCGAGATCTCCTCCGCGTCCCCCCGCTCCAGCAGGGAGCGGATCACCCGCAGATGCTGCCGAAGATCATGGCGCACCCGTCTGGCGTCCTCCACCTGATCGGAAAGCTGCGCGTAATGCCGCTCCTCCAGCTTCAGGAGCTGTTCCGCGTGGGCCATCCTCTGGGTATACAGGATGCGGAACTGATGGGCGGAGGCCACATCCGCATACTCCACCAAAATGGTGATATCCATAAAGCAGATCACCCCCATTATGGGAAGCCGGACGGAGATCACCGGGGAAAAGCTCGGAAGAATCAGGTCCATCAGCAGAAAGAGCCAGAGGGTGACCGAGGCCGCCCCCATCAGCCGATTGGGCGCCCCGGCAACCACCATCCGCAGAGAGAGGAGGACTCCGCAGAAAACAGATCCCCATTCAAGCATCCGAATCCCGCCGTAAAACAGCTGTCCGCCCTGTTCTCTGGGGAGAAAGACCGAAAAGAACAAAATACCCGCGCAGATTGAGAGGGCTGCGACGGAGTACCAGTCGATGAAGCGGGCGGCGGCATCCTTCCAGCCAAAGTGATGGGAGTAGGTCCAGTGGGTGGCGGCGTGAAAGCCGAAATAAAAGAGGATGCTCATTCGGTGCCAGGGATAGATGGGGATCAGGACCTCACTTCTCACCATGGGATAGGAGAGATATATGGCGGCGCAGAGGCAGAGAAAAATCATGGCCAGATTGCTGGCCTGTTTGGACCGAAAAAACAGGCTGATGGAGAGGAGCAGGGTCAGCAGAATCAGCACCATGGAGATCACCAGGAAGGACGAATGGTACTCCACGATAGAATAGATTCGGAGGGGCCGTCCCAGAATGGGAGGGGCGCTAAGTCCGTTAAGCCCATGGTGGATTCCGCTCTGATCGGAATAGTGGAGGACAAGCCGCACCTCCCCGGAGGCCCGAAACGTGAGTACCTGCCCCTTAAACAGATCCTGCCCTCCCCCCTCCGCTCCCAGCTTTCCGATGGTTAAAGTCAGCGCCTGGTCCACATAGAGCCGGTAATCAGAAAAGGGGGTGGGAAGCTTGAGGGCATAGGACATGGGGGTATCCGGGAGAAGGAGGGTCAGACGATAGGTCCCCTGTCCCTCCCAGGGGTCTCCCGGGATCTCCTGCAGGGAGCGCAGACTGTGGGGATAGAGGGAAAAATCATCCTCCGGCATTAAAAGCACCTCCGGGTAGAACTCCCAGTCCTGATAGAGGTGGTACGGACGGCTGTTCTGATTTTCCAGATCCGCCTCCCGCAGATCCAGCACCCCGTTGGAGGGCTGCTGACAGGAATCGGCATACTGATTGTCTTTTGTATAGAGGCAGACGCATAAAATCAGTGCCAAAACAGCGGTCAGGAGCATGGTAACCCCTTGATTCAGCTGACGGCGCTTCAGGCTCTGATCCCCTCTGTCTCTCATAGCCACACCTTCTTATCGGAAGAATTCTTCCCGGCCGCAGCACCGGGGCAAGGCCCGCTTATCCGCTCTGTCCCTGGGAAAACAGATAGTGCAGATAGTCCCGTTTGATCTGGCCCGCCCCCCGCTTGCGAATCGGCACATGCTCATTGCTGTCCATCACGAAATCCTCCTCTCCCACCGAGGCAATCCGGTCCATATTGACCAGGATTCCCTTGCAGCAGCACAGAAACTGCCCGTATCCCTCCAGCATCCTGGAAAGACTTTCTATGGTCATGTAGGACTTGATGGCGCCCCCGTCGGTGTGGAAGATCAGGGCATTCCGCTGGGATTCGATCCAGAGGATTTTTTGGAGCGGGATGGAGATGGCGGAGCGGTTGGAGGTCACGGTAATGGCGGCCCGGTCCTTTCCCAGCCGGGTGAGGCAGTGCCGGAGGGCCTGTTCCAGGGAGGCGGCGTTCACCGGCTTGAGCAGATAGTTGGCGGCGTCCACCTCATACCCCCGGATGGCATAGGCGTCGCTGCCGGTGACAAAGACGAGCTGACCGGAATACCCTCTGCGGCGCAGCTCCCTTGCCGTCTCCATTCCGTTGATCCCTTTCATAAAAAGGTCCAGAAGCACAATGGAAAAACGGCTCGGACGGGATTCCTCCAAAAAGGCCTCCCCGCTGTCAAACAGGGTGATCCCGACCTCCTCCCCCTCCGCCTGTCCCCAGCTGCGCACCAGGCGCTCCATATGGAGCCGCTCCAGCTCCATATCATCGACAATGGCAATTTCCACAACCAGGTCCTCCTTCTCAGCTGCCTGAAAAACAGCATATGGTCATAACGATTCAATGATATTCTACCTCTCAAATTTAAGAAAAACAATGTCTTTTTCTCCCGAATAATGTCTTCTTGTCCCATATCCATTGTCAAGGGGTTCCGTTTCTATTACTATGGAGATGAAATATGCCTGTTTAAGGGTAGGAATCATGGGTTTGGTCTGTTTCTTCCGCGCAGACTTTCCCGGAGGACTTCTGCTCTGTCCCTGTCAGGAAGACTCCGTGTTGGTCTGAGCGCATCATACGAGAGGAGCGTAATGGAATGAAAAATATGAAAGTAAAGAAGAAACTGGTTTTCAGCCTGGGCGTCGTCATCCTGATGAGCCTGATCATCGCGATTGCGGGCGGATTGGGTATGAGAGAGCTGCACAAACACATCGGAATCTTCGTGGATCGGACGATGCCCAATACGGAGCGGATGTGGGAGATGCGCCGCAACCTCCAGAGCGAGGCAAACCTCCTTCTGCTTGCTCTGGTGGATCAGAACCCCCAACAGGTTGACAGCTATCTGAACAGCGCCAATCAGGAGATTGAAAAAAACGAGGTGCTGCTCGAGGAATATCGGAGGGAGACCGGGGTGGACCCCGCCCTGCTGAACAAGGTGGATGAATGTATCCGCAAGCAGGAGGAAGTCCGCAATCAGTTCCATAAACATATCAGAGAAAATGGCAATCTGGGCAATGAAAGGGCCTATATGGTGATGCAGAACCAATTCCTGCCCCTGCTGACCGAGGAGGCCTCCCTGCTCCGTGAGGTAACCGCCGCCCAGCATGAGCTGACCGCCGCCCGCGTGGAAAAGGCGGAGCGGATGTATCTTCTCCTTCTGGGTATCCAGTCGGCCCTTGTCATCGCCGGCGCTCTCTTCGCCGTGATTACCACCCGAAGGCTCCTCCACGCCATTCTGACGCCTCTGACCCAGATCCGCAACGCCTCCAAGGCCCTCTCGGAAGGAGACTTTGACGCAGCACTCAACTACGAGAGCCGGGATGAGTTTGGAGAGACCTGCACCGCCTTGCGAGAGAGCCAGAAGGCCCTGAAAAGCGTGATCGCAGATCAATGCGAGCTGCTCATAGAGATGGCGGAGGGGAACTTTGACATTCAATCCTCCACCCCGGACTCCTATGTGGGTGAGCTGGAGCCTGTGCTTCGGTCCATCCGCAAGATTAATTATGACCTGAGCAATGCCATTGCTCAGATTAACAGCGGCGCGGAGCAGGTCTCCGCCGGGGCCGACCAGGTCTCTACCACCGCCCAGGCCCTGGCCCAGGGCGCCACCGAACAGGCCAGCGCCGTGGAGCAGCTCTCCGCCACCATCAACGAAATTTCCGCCAGCTCCCAAAACAACGCAAAGCACGCCGCCATAGCCATGGAGCGCTCCAAGGTCGCGGGGGAGCTTGTCCACGAGAGCGCCAAGGACATTGAGGCCATGGTGGAGGCCATGCAGCAGATCTCCCAGTCCTCCCAGGAGATTGAGAAGATCATCGGCACCATCGAGCAGATTGCCTTCCAGACCAATATTCTGGCTCTGAACGCCGCCGTGGAAGCCGCCCGGGCCGGCAGCGCCGGAAAGGGCTTTGCCGTGGTGGCGGATGAGGTCCGCAATCTGGCCGCCAAGTCCGATGAGGCCGCCAAGGCCACCAAGGAGCTGATTTCCAACTCCATCCTCTCGGTCAGAAACGGGGACGAGATCGTTCACCGTGTGTCCGGCTCCCTGGGAGAGACCATCGACGCAACCACCTCCTCCGTGGAGGAGATCATCTCCATCGCCGAGGCCATCAAGGCGGATGCCTCCTCCATCGTCCAGGTGACCGAGGGGATCGAGCAGATCTCCGCCGTGGTCCAGACCAACTCCGCCACCAGTGAGGAATCCGCCGCCGCCAGCGAGGAACTGTCCTCCCAGGCCAGCCTGGTGAAGAGTGTGGTCTCCCGCTTCCGTCTCCGCTCCGATATGGTTCCCACCCTTCCCGCCCCGGGAATCCGCTCTGCGGAGCAGCTGTTCATGTCCGAGGAGGAGAATCCCGCCAGCATCTTCGGAAAATACTAAGGAGACTTCCAGGGGGGATGTCCGCTGTGTCTGTGCCCCCGCTCCCCCCAATCCTTCCCTTTTTTCCTGAAAAAGGGAAGGATTTTTAATATATGCACAATTATCCCGGCCAAAATTCTCCGTATGATGGCAATATATACAAATTGATGAGATTTATTTTATGAAATAGAGCAATATGAAAATTTTATACAGTATGATACAATCTCATCGAACCGCATCAAATTTCGCATTATCCTGATATTGTAAAAAAAGAAGGGATGCAAACCATGAACAGTCACTACAAAAGCCGCTTAAAGCGCATGACGGCAGGCCTGCTGACCTCGTGTATGCTGCTGTCTCTGGTCCCCGGGGCCGCCGCGGCCGACCGCGCCGGAGGACTCTCCGGCACCAGCCGAAACCAGCCCTTTGTAAAGGGGGATACCGGCAGTCAGAACTTCCGTATTCCCGCTCTCCTGACCCTGACCAACGGCTGGGTTCTGGCGGTCTCCGATATCCGGTGGCGCACCTCCGCCGACTCCCCCCAAAATCTGGACACCATAGCCAGCCTCTCCAGGGATGGCGGCGCCACCTGGGACTGGGAGGTGGTCAACTATTTTGACGACATGGCGGATACCAGAACCGGTCAGGACAGCGCCTCCTTCATTGACCCCGCCGTTCTCCAGGCCCAGGACGGCACCATCCATATGGTGGTGGACGCCTGCCCCTCCTATGTGGGACTCATGCACGGCAACAAAATGGGAAGAGAAAGCTCCGGCTTTGACGATCAGGGCCGTCTTCTGGTGGCAAAGGGCACAGCGGGACAGGCCGCCCCCACCGCCAAGAGCAGCTATACCTACTATGTGGACCTGAAAAACAGCGACCGTACCTATCAGCTGGATGGGGACACTGACATTCCTCTCTTCTCCATTCAGAACAGCACCTCCGGCAGCGCCTCCACCGATGCCTGGGTGGACGCTTTCCTCAATGTGTATGTGGAGAAAGACGGGACGCTGGCCCCGGAGCGCTGCCAGCAGCTGGGCAGCAGTGAGCAGGTGCAGTCCAATCTGTTTTACTTCAATTCCCAGTGGAAGGCCTATCCCGTGTTCTATATCATGCACCGCTCCGCCACTGTGGTGGGGGATAATCTGGTGTGGGACACCCCCCAGTTTCTGGACATCAAGCTGGCGGAAGACGAAGCCTTCACCGGCGTTTGTCCCGGACGGGGCCTCTCCTTCTCCTATCAGGGCAAGGAGCGCCTGATCTTCCCCCTCTACGACAATCAGACCGGAACCGAACTGGCCAGCGTCATCTATTCCGATGACCAGGGTCGGACCTGGACCCGCGGCGAACACACCAAGGCCAAAGACCTCAACGGTGTGGGCAAGACCAGTGAGTCCCAGGTGGTTGCCCTCCCCGACGGAAAGCTGCGGATGTATTCCCGCAATACCATCAACTATATCAGCTATGCCGACTCCAGCGACGGCGGCGTCACCTGGGACATCTGCCAGAAGGATGAGGCCCTCTACAGCAAAAACCCCGGCAACGGCTGCATGGTCTCCTTTGTCAATGTGGAGGGCACCCTGGTCTCTCCGGACAATCAGCTTTATGAAAACCTTATCCTGACCTCTTATCCCACGACCCAGCGTAAAGTCGGCACGGTGAGACTTGGCTCTGTGGGAGAGGACGGCATGGTGACCTGGCTCAATCGGGCTGACGATATCCATCTGACCCAGCAGCAGAGCTTCGCCTATTCCTGCGTCAGCCAGCTGGTGGAGGACGGCAAGGGCACCGATTCCTTCGGGGTTCTCTATGAGCACGGCCCCGGCGACATTTACTATGAGGCCCTGACCGTAACAGACCTTCTGGGAGAGGGCTGGTACCTGGTTCACGACACCAGTGAGATTCCTTCCATTTCCCTGAATACGCCCTTCCTGGATCTTCAGGTCGGGGAGAGCGCCAGTGTAACGGCCGCTGTGACCCCCGCGGGCACCCCTGTGGTCTGGACTTCCCTCCATCCTGATATTGCCAGTGTGGATAACGGTACCGTGACCGCCAAGCAGGCCGGCGCCGCCACCATCACCGCCACCATCACCACCTCCAACGGCATCGTCCGCAGCGCCGACCTTTCGGTGGCCGTGCAGGACCCCGCCGGAGGGACCGTGGTGCTCCCCCACATCTATGAGGACAGGCTGGAGACCATCGACCATCCCTCCACCAGTACCTATGACTTGGCCGCTGACGCCATTTCGCCCGGTGTCTACGCCATTTTCCACGGACCCAGCGGAAGAACCCTCTACCATCAGAGCGGAACAAATCTGACGGATCAGGTCGGGGGATCGGTGGAGCAGAACCGTCTGACGCTGGACAGCGGCTTTCCTTTCAGCCGCCAGCTCTGGTCTCTCAAGGGGGATTCCGCCAACGGCTTCACCATTCAGAGCATGGAGGCCGACGGCAGATATCTGAACCTGAAGAAGGTCTCCCAGCCCAACTCCAAGGTCCCGGTGACCGATACTCCCCAGACCCTGACCGTCACCGCCTCCTCTACCCCCGGTTCCTATACCATCAGCGGGACCGAGAATGGTCAGACCCTCTATCTGGCCCATGACGACACCCAGCAGCACTATGTGTCTGCCAATCCGGTGGAGTTCCAGCTCTATCGCCAGATCGTCACCCCAGCCTACAATACATACCGCACCTCCGTCACCGGACTGAACGCTCTGATCTCCTATGTGGAGGCCCTGGGTCCCCAGGAGCAGGCCCGTCTCCAGAAGGAACTGACCGCGGCCAGGGAGTTGGCTGCTGACGGTGTGAAGGAGTATCAGAGCCGGGAGGAGGCCCAGACGGCTCAGGAGGCCGTCCGTCAGGTCACCCAGACCCTCTACCAGGCTTGGCAGAACCTGCCCGTCTCTCACACGGTTACCTTTGTGACCGGAGAGGGCAGCCCGGTTCCCAGCCAGACCGTGGAAAACGGCAAGACCGCCGTCCGTCCTCAGGATCCCACCCGTAACGGCTATCGCTTTGACGGCTGGTTCACCGACAGCGCCTGTACTCAGGCCTACGACTTCCAGCTGCCTGTCACCGGGGATCTGACCCTGTATGCCAAGTGGACCTACAAGGACCACAACGACAATACCGATTCCGATGACAGCGGCAACTCCAATGACAGCGGCAAACCCTCCGTTGCCCCGCATAAGAATCCCGACGGCTCCGTCACCAGCACCGTGACCAGGCCGGACGGCACCAGGATCGAAACCACCAAGTATCCCGACGGCTCCAAGAAGGTGGTAGAGACCGGGAAGGACGGCACCATCACCACCGCCACCACCGCCAAGGACGGCACCAGGACCGAGATTACGGAAAAGAAGGATGGCTCCAGCCAGACCTCTATCCAGAAGCCCGACGGCTCCTCCTCTTCCACCATGGAGGAAAACGGCAAGGTGACCGCTCGTGTGGAGCTGTCTCAGAAGGCGGTGACCCAGGCGGAGGAGAAGAAGCAGGCCGCGCGTCTGCCCATGCCGGGTCTCACTGTGACCGGGGATCGGACCCAGGCCCCCACCGTCACCGTGACTCTGCCCAAGGGCAAGCCTGTCAAGGTGGAGATTCCCGTAGAAAGCGTGACCTCCGGCACCGTGGCGGTTCTGGTTCACTCCGACGGTACCGAGGAGGTCCTGAAGACCTCTCTCGCCACAGAGCATGGGATTACCGTTGGACTTTCCGATGGAGCCACCGTGAAGATTGTGGATAACAGCAAGACCTTCCTGGATGTGCCCGGCTCCCACTGGGGCGTGGACGCTGTGGACTTTGCCGCCAGCCGTGAGCTGTTCGCCGGCACCGGAGACACCACCTTCTCCCCCGATGTGGTGATGAATCGGGCCATGATCCTCACCGTTCTGGCCCGTATGGAAGGGGTGGATACTTCCGCCGGAGCCACCTGGTATGAGGCCGGCATCCGTTGGGCCCAGGAACAGAACATTTCCGACGGCTCCAATCTGGAGGGCAGCCTCACCCGGGAGCAGCTGGCAGCCATGCTCTATCGTTATGCGGGCAGCCCCGCTGTCACCAGCAGCATGAGCGGCTTCTCCGACGGAGACACCGTCAGCAGCTGGGCCTCCAACGCCATGACCTGGGCTGTGGAGACCGGTCTCATCACCGGCGTGGGCGGCAACAGCCTCCAGCCTCAGGGGCAGGCCAGCCGGGCTCAGGTGGCCGCCATCCTCATGCGGTTCATCGAGAATCGGGAGGGCTGACCCCGCCGTCCGGATCTTCATACAAACCTAGAAAACCCACATAAAACCCAAAGGAAGCGTATCGCACCGCGATACGCTTCCTTTTTTGTATTGCCATTTTTCCATGGAGGCGGCGTCAGCTGTGAGGAACCTTGCGACGAATCATCGCATGGATGTGCCGATACGGATGTGCAATGAGGTGTTCCGCCTCATTTACAATCATCCTTTTTCACAGTCCCCCCGGAGATGAACCCATTTTCTGTCCTCCACCCGGTTGAGAACCACCGGGGTCAGACAGAGGGCCAGATAGACCAGCTGAAAGCTGACCGAAAAGGGCGTTCTCTCCACCCCTTTGATGGTGGGATAGTATCTCCATTCCAATGTCCCCACCGCCCATCCGCTGAGGATATAGATCCCGCAGAAGGCGAGCCAGATCAGGGCCGACTTGTCCCGCTGGTCAAAGTGATAGATGGAGAAGGCCGTCCGTCCGGGAAGTCCGTACCCCCGGCTCTTCATGCTGTCCGCCGTCTCAATGGCGTTTTCCAGTGCCCAGGTGAGCATGATGGATAGGATGGTGATTCCATTCCTCAGCCGCTGAATGACTCCTCCATTGGAGAGATCCCGGCCCACACATTTCTGGGCATCGCTCACCACACGGAATTGGGCTTTAAACTTGGGTACAAAGCGAAGGGTCATGGAGAGGACCAGGGAGAGGGCGGGGATGATTCGTCCAAAGAGATAGACGAATTTATCCGAGGTCATCACCGCATGATAGCAGGAAAACCAAATGACCACCGAGGCCATCATCACAGCGGCGGCCAAACCATAGACCATACTCTCCAGAGTCAGGGGATTGCCTGTGGGCAGATAGGTCAGAATGGTGGCCCCCTCATGGTTAAAGGCAGGATTGACCACCGCCGCCATGAGCATCATGGGCAGAAGAAAGACCAACTGAAATCGGAGGGCCTTTTTTCCATTCAGATAGATGCTGTAGGCGGCGGCTCCAATCAGAGAGACGATCAGACAGACCGGGTGGAGAAAAAACATACTGAAAAGCAGCACCAGTCCAAAGTATAGAAAGTTAATCAGAGGATGGTAGCCTGAAAACACATCTCTGTTTGCGATAAGTCCTCACTCCCTTCTCCCCCGTTCCTCCGGCGGCTCTTTTGCAGGGGCGGTTTCCATTCGTTTTGGCGGCGGTATCCGTAAAGCTGCCAAGGATCTGTTCCGAAAGAATCCGGTTCAGTTCCGATGATGGGCTCCGCAGCCATGGTGTCCGCAGCTGTGTCCCTCCTTCCCCTGCCCATGATGCTCGCAGCGGACATTCGAATCAAACTGGAGTTTCCCCTGTATCAGGTCCTGAACCGCCTGATCCGTCTCCCCGGAAACCCCGCCATAGAGGCGGATTCCCGCCTGCTGCAAAGCGGTCTGGGCCCCTCCTCCAATTCCGCCGCAAATCACGGAATCCACCTGGTTGGAGGTGAGAAAACCCGCCAGGGCCCCATGGCCGACGCCATTGGTGTCCACCACCTGAGAGGACCGAATCTGATCCCCCTCCACATCGAACAATTGAAACTGTTTGGTGTGTCCAAAATGCTGGTACACCATTCCATCCTCAAAAGGAACCGCAATTCTCATAACCTTTTCTCCTTTCCTGATAACGGAAAATTCCTCCGCGAGACCTCTGTAGGGACAGTCTTCCGAATTGCAGCAGACGGTCTCTCCGTCGCAGAGGCGGCAGCTCCCCCCCGTGATCACCAGCCTCCGACCATTTACCAGGCTGTCCGCCAGCTTGCGCCGGGCGCTCTCGTAAATCTCGGTGGCGGTGGATCGGGAGATCTCCATCTGTCTGGCCGCCTGGACATGAGCCATCCCCTTCAGGTCCACCAGCCGAATGACCTCAAATTCATCCAAGGTAAGTAAAACAGGGTCAGGGACCGGCACACCGTCTGGAGAGAAGATCAGATAGGCCGGTTCCTGACAGATCCTTCGCCGTCTCTGTGGTCTTGCCATAGGGTCTCCTCCCTAAGTTATCGGTATATACCGATTATATCACAGAAAAAGAAAAATGCAAACCATCCATTCGAAGCAGATTCCCCCCTTCTCTTCTTGCTCTTGAGGAGAAAAGAGCCTGTTTCTGCATACCCCCTGTTCCCCTGCATATATATGGCACAGTAGAACGCAAGGATGGTGCTGTGGGATGAAAGGGAATATGGAAGAGCGCGCCTGTCATCTGGCGCTTTACATCATTGAAAACAAGGCCACCGTGCGGGCAGCCGCCAAACGGTTCGGCGTCTCCAAGTCCACGGTCCATAAGGACCTTCAGGATCGGCTGCCCACCTTTAACCGCCCGCTCTATCTCCGTGTGAAGGAGATTTTGGAGGAAAACAAGGCGGAGCGCCACATCCGCGGGGGGATGGCCACCCGAAACAAATACAAAGGCCTTTGACTTGCCCCTCAAACAGACTGTCAAAGAACCCCTGTTTTCATTGGGTGAAAACAGGGGTTCCGGCGTTATTTAGGCATAAAATATCGGTAAAGTGAGAAAATATGGAGCTTTTTCAGATTCATGGCAGCATATTGAAGCCTGACCCACCTGGTAACGGCGGCCAAACCTCTGTGATGCGTATCACGCATGGCGTGTTTTTCCTTGGCGTTCGCAAAAACACGCTCAATCGTTTCCTTTCCGCATTGCATAGATCATTCTGCCGCGCTCGGTCTTCAGCTGCTCCGCAAGGTCCGGATATTCCTGTTTTCATTGGCTCCGTGAATTTACATGGGCAGGATGGGGCTTCCTTCATCCTCCAGAATTTTCTTTTCGAGCCATGGTGTTTTATCTCCTGCGTCCACCGCCAGGAATTTCACACATTCAAATCTGCTTGTTATTTGGTACTGCTTCTTTTCGTGAATCTTTTCTCCATTGCTCCATAAACCATACCCCCGCATCTGATCCTATTTTACCAGATGCGGGGAGTGGAAAGTTTTTCGACAGTCTCAGACTGCCTCAGAAATGGTCTGAGGCAGTCTGTTTCTCATTACACATTGAAACGGAAGAGAACAATGTCTCCGTCCTTCATGATATATTCCTTTCCCTCAGAGCGGACCAGTCCCTTCTCCTTGGCGGCAGCCATGGTGCCGCACCGGACCAGATCCTCAAAGGCAATCACCTCCGCCCGGATAAAGCCCCGCTCGAAGTCGGTATGAATCTTTCCGGCGGCCTGAGGCGCTTTGGTGCCTCTTGTGATGGTCCAGGCCCGGCACTCATCCTCCCCGGCTGTGAGGAAGGAGATAAGACCCAGCAGGGTATAGCTGGCCTTGATAAGCCGATCCAGACCGGACTCCTCCACCCCCAGGTCCTCCAGGAACATGGCTTTATCCTCCCCGGAAAGCTCGGCGATCTCCGCCTCCAGCTTGGCACAGACCGGGATGACCTGAGCCGCCTCCTTGGCGGCGATCTCCTCCACCTGCTGATAGTATTTCACATTCTGATAGTCGGCAAAGCCCGCTTCGTCCAGATTGGCGGCAAAGATAATGGGCTTGAGGGAGAGAAGCTCCGCCGTGGCAATGACGGCCGCCTCCTCCTCGCCGCATTGGAAGCTCCGGGCAGAGTTGCCGTCGTTGAGCCAGCGCAGGAGATCTTTGAAAATCTCCGCCTCCCGCAAAAATTTCTTATCCCCCTTGGCGGCGGTCTCCGCCTTTTTGATTCGGCGTTCCACCATCTCCACATCCGCCATGATAAGCTCCAGATCAATAATGCCTATGTCCCGCCCCGGATCGGTGGACCCCTCCACATGGACCACATTTTCATCCTCAAAGCAGCGGACCACATGGACGATGGCGGAGCACTCCCGGATGTTGGCCAGGAACTTGTTGCCCAGCCCCTCCCCCTTGGAGGCCCCCTTCACCAGACCGGCGATGTCCAC
>JAHHSE010000022.1 GCA_020025395.1 Oscillospiraceae bacterium | reverse complement strand
GTCGGGCAGCTCATCGGCCACATCCAGCCGCCAGCCGTCCGCCCCCGCCCGCAGCCATCGGCGCACGATGGAGTTTTCCCCCTGAATCATGTAGCGGAGGTAGTCCGGATGGCTCTCATTGACAGCGGGCAGGGAGTAGATTCCCCACCAGGAGTCATATTGGTCGGGCCAGCGGGTAAAATGGAACCAGGGGAAGTAGGGGGAGTCCTGACTCTGGGCCGCCCCCGGACCGGGATAGAAGCCGTCCCCGTTAAAGTACCTGGACACAAAGCCGGTATGGTTGAAGACCCCGTCCAGCAGGACCCGAATTCCCAGGGCGTGGGCCTTTTCACATAGAAGGGAAAAGTCCCGGTTGGTCCCCAGCATGGGGTCGGTTTTCTCATAGTCGGCGGTGCCGTAGCGGTGGTTTTCCGGCCCTTCAAAGATGGGGTTGAGATAGAGGGTCTCCACCCCCAGGGAGTGGAGATAGGGGAGCTTGTTCAGAATGCCCTGAAAATCCCCTCCGAAGAAGTCCCGATTGCGGACCTCTCCCCTTTCGTCGGGGCGGAATTCCGGTTCCTCCTCCCAGTTTTTGTGGACCCAGCGCTCCCCCACCATCCCGGTGGGGTCAGGGAGTTTGGAGCGGCAGAAGCGGTCGGGAAAGATCTGATAGGTCAGCCCCTGCCCAAACCAGGCGGGAACCGCCTCCTCCCCGTCGTATACGGTGAGCTGATATTCCTGGGATTCCTTTCGCCGTCCATCCAGACCCTCCAGACGGAAGGAGTACCAGAGGAGGCCCACATAGTCCCCGGTGTCCAGGGTGCAGGAAAAGAGGTCCCGGTCCAGCTCCATCTCTTCCCATGGCATGGGAATCTCTGTGACTTCATTGTTCCGAAATTCAAAGCGGGCGATCAGGAACCCGCGGGAAAAGCCCTCCGCCCGATTGGGGCGGAGGGTGAAGCGGACTGAGGTCCCGGAGGGGACGGCGCCATATGGTTCCTTGTATTGGGAAGAGGTGGACCGATAGGTGAGCAGATCGAACATGGGGACCCTCCTATTGAATTAGCGTGTTCTCCGTCACAGCGGACTCCGCCGCCTCCTCTGTCCGGAAATAGAAGGCCAGAATATCGGCGGCGATGTTGGCCAGCTTAGCGCCGGCCTCACCCTTCTCCACCACCACGGCCAGGGCGACCTCCGGATTGTCATAGGGGGCGAAAGCCACAAAGGTGGCGTTGGAGGCGGTGGCACCGGTGACCTGGACCGAGCCGGTCTTGGCACCGACCTTGACATTCAGATTTTGAAAGGAGCGGGCGGTGGAGCCGGTTTGGGTCAGAGCCAGCATCCCCGATTTCACTGCCTCCAGATTTTTGGGGTCAATGGGGATGGTGTTGATCAGCTCCGGCTCCCGCTCATAGAGGACGGTGCTGAAATCGGGGCTTTTGACACAGTGGAGGAGATGGGCGGAATAATGCTTTCCTCCGTTGGCCAGCGTAGCGATGTAATTGGCCAATTGCAGGGGGGTAAACTGGTTGTTTTCCTGTCCGATGGCGGCGGGAAGGGTGCTTCCCTCCTGCCAGGTCCCCCCGATGGATTCCGTAAAGCCGGGTCCTGCCACCACCCCGTTTTTCTCTGGCAGCTCCACGCCGGTAGGCTCCCCAAGGCCGAAGAGGCGGGCGTACTGCCCCAGCTTTTCAATTCCCAGCCGACGGCCCACATCATAGAAGAAGACATTGCAGGAATTGGTAATGGCCTGGGACACATTCTGCTTTCCATGGGTGCCGCCCCCCTGGCGGTAGATCCAGCACCGGGGCTGATAATCCCTGTAGTAGAGGTATTTTCCCGTGTCCAGGATCTGGGTCTGGGGAGTGATGATTCCCTCCTCCAGGCCGCCGATGGCGGTGACCATTTTAAAGGTGGAGCCTGGGGCGTAGATTCCCTGAAAAGCCCGGTTGTTAAAGGGGGTGAGGGGATCATCCTTCAGCTGGTTAAATTGCTCTGAATAGGTGGAGAGATCAAAGGAGGGATAGCTGGCGGAGGCCAGAATCTCCCCGGTATTCACATCGATGAGGACGGCCGCCCCGCCCTCGGCGGATTTCATGGCGGGGATGTGGGCGGCTAAGATATCCTCCACTGCCGCCTGCAGCTCCAGGTCGATGGTGATGAAGACATGACCGCCCGGCCTGGGGGCCATCTCCTCTCCCTTGCTGTTGGTGAGCCAGTTTTCACTGACCACCTTGCCGGTGGAGTTGGTCTCCACCGCCCGGACCCCGGCAATCCCCCGAAGATAGTCCTCAAAGGCCTTCTCCACCCCATCTCTGCCCACGATTTCATTCATGGCATAGCCCTTGGCCTGATAGGCCTCCCAGTCCGATTTTTCGATTTGTCCGGTCCGGCCCAGAAGATGGGCGGCATAGGGGGTGGCATAGCGGCGGACGGTGGTGGGCGTAATCAGAACACCGGGCAGGCCCGCCTCCTTCACGGCGGTGATAAAGTTGATGTCCACCCCTTCGGCGAAGAGGTAGTCGGTCCGGGCGATGTCTTTTTTTCGGAGGAGAAGCTCAAAGCGGACCCCCAAAAGATCTCTGGCCTGGACGGCGGAGAGGGCGGGATCCATCTGAAAGGTCTCCCGCATCTGCTCTATCAGATCGTCTGCGGACGGCTCCTCCTCCGGAGGGGGTGTGCCGTCCTCCTGAAAGCGTTCCAGGAAATCCAGGATGGCCTCATCCTCCCACTTCATGGTCTCCAGCAGCTTCTGGAATCGGGAGCGGGCGGTGCCGCCCACCTGGGTGAGGGCGGTGCGGTAGGGGGCCTCTCTGGTGATGGGGAAGGCCTCATCGTGCCAGAGAACGCCAAAGGTTCGGCACAGGTCCAGAAGGGAGAGCAGGGTGGTGTTGATCTCCTCCTCCCCGCCCATGAGCTGGGTGTTCAGGATCACCTGATAGGAGAGCTCGTTGTAGACCAGGACCCGGCCCTTCCGATCATAGATCTCCCCTCTGGCGGCCTCTACGGTCTCGGTCCGGGTGACCTTCTGCACCAGTCGGGCCGCGTATTCCGCCCCGTCTACAATCTGGATTTGATAAAGGGCGGAGGCAAACAGGGTGAGAAAGAGAGAAAAGGCGACCACAAGGGTCCCGATTCGCCGAATCAGACGGTGAACGTCCAAAGAGCATCATCCTTTCATAGAAATGGGGGAAATCACATCAGTCTGGTGCCTCCCACCCTGGAATAGACCGTTCGGAAGAGAAGGTAGATGGGAAGCACAAAAAGAAGGCTCACCAGAATCTCGGTGCCGGCCAGCTTGAGCATGGGGACCAGGGTGGTGACCCTGTTCAGCAGCCTGGGGAGGATTCGGCCCAGATCTATGGCGGCCAAGGCGCCGGCGGAACAGAGGAGGCAGCCGATATAGCCCTGCTTCACCCCGTATTGGGCGGCGGCCCCCGCCAGAGCACCGATGACGGTCATGCTCAAAATCAGGAGGGGACCCTCGCCCACCCAGGCAGAGGAGCAGAGCAGGCCCACGCCCAGGCCGAAGCCGGCCCCGGCCACCGGTCCCTCCAGCACCGCCGCGGCCACAGCGGCCAGAGGGAGCAGCATGGGGCGGACCCCGAAGAGGGGGAAGGGGTCAAAGACCAGGGCCTCCACTGCCCGGACCAGAAGGAGGGCCATGGCATACCAAAACCACTTAAAGAGAAAGGCGTTTTTTGTCATGTTCTTACTCCACCATCTGAAAATCCCGGATGACAAACACCTGCTTTACCTCGTCCAAGTCGGCCTTGGGGGCCAGAATGGCATATTGTGTCATGCCGGAGGGTTCCATTTTCAGCTCTTGGATGGACCCGATAATCAGGCCGGGGGGATAGGTGCCGTTCATTCCGGAGGTGAGGACCAGGTCCCCGGCGATGAGCCGGGTATCCTCAGGCAAATAGGTGAGCTTAAGCCTTCCCTCCAGCATAAGGGAGAAATCCCCCTCGACGATGGCGGTGGAATCGGTTCGGGGCACCAGACCGCCCAGATTGGTGTTTACATCCACAATGGTCTGTACCGTGGACCAGTTGATCCCGACCTCCGTGACAATGCCGATGAGAGCCCCGTGTTCGTTGATGACGCAGTCCCCGGGGGCGATATCGTGGATAGAGCCTTTGCTGATGGTCAGGAGGGCTTCCCAGTTGGAGGAGGTGCGGGAGGTGACGGAGGCCGCCTCAAAGTCAAATTCGGGACGGCGCTCTTTGAGTCCCAGCAGATCCTTAAGGCGCTGATTTTCCTGTATTGCCAGGTTCCCTTCCGCCGTCTGGACTTCCAGCTCGGCCACCCGCTTTTCCAGGGCAGCCTTTTCTTTTTCCAGCTGTTCATAGCGGAAGGAGTAGTTATAGACCCCCTCACTCCAGCTTACGAAGCTGTTGGAGATCCCTCGAATGGGGGAGGTCAGCACTCCCCAAAGGTTGGAGAGGGGATCGGTCAGCCCTCCGAAGAGAGCGGAGAAGATGGAGAGGATGGCGGTGAGAAGCACGGCGATCAGGAGAATCCAGGCTCCGTTGTTGCGAAAAAAGTCCCTCATGGCGGCACCTCCTCCCTGTTAGGAATGGGACGGGGTCAGGGGGTCCACGCCAAAGGAGCGGAGCACCCGGCCCAGATGACAGATGGGAAGTCCCATCACATTGAAAAAATCTCCCTGGATCTTCTCCACGAGAAGAGAGCCAAGGCCCTGAATGCCATAGGCCCCCGCTTTATCCATAGGCTCTCCCGTGTCGATATAAGCCCTGATCTCCTTCGGGGAGAGGGGGCGGAAGGTCACGGAGGTGACCTCGTGTTCCGTGACGCACCGCCCCCCCTGCAGTACGGTGAAGCCGGTATAGACCTGATGGCTGGTGCGGGAGAGGCTGGTGAGCATTCGAAAGGCGTCCGGGGGGTCGGCGGGCTTTCCCAAAATCTCCCCCCGGAGGGCCACCACGGTATCGGCGGCCAGGATAAGGGCCTTGGGGTCCGACAGGGTTCGGGCCGCTGCCGCCGCCTTCCCTTGAGAGAGGGCCTCTACCAGGCGGGCGGGATCGCTCAGGGCGATACTGTCCTCGTCAAAGTCGGGGACCATGACCCGAAAGGAGCAAAGCCCCATGGTCTCCAAAAGCTGTTTCCGGCGGGGTGAGCCGGAGGCCAAGATGATCTCCATGGGCCTGCCCTCATCTTCCGGTGCTGCCAAAGCCGCCGGCTCCCCGGCGGGTGTGGGACAGCTCTTCCACCTCTATGGGCTGGACCCTGGCCACGGGCAGGATTGCCAGCTGGGCAATCCGCTCTCCGGGCTGAAGGGTGTAGGGTTCGGTGCCCAGATGGATAAGGCCCACCTGAAGCTCTCCCCGATAGTCACAGTCTATGACACCCACCCCGTTGGAGAGGGTGAGGCCCTGCATCACGGCCAGCCCGCTCCGGGCAAAGAGCAGACCCACATGCTGGGGAGGAAGGTCCACGGCGATGCCGGTGGGGACAATGGCGCGGGCACCGGGGGCCAGCGTGAGAGGCTCCTCCAAACAGGCGGTGAGATCCAGACCGGCGGCGCCGGCGGAGGCGTAGCGGGGGAGGATGGCATAGGGATTGGTCCGTTTGATGTTGATATTCATGGATGGCTCCTTCATCGTTTGATGCGATGGGGTCTCTCTATCTTATTCCACATCGCGGTAATAAAGCCCTCTGGTGTATTCTTTCGGCTCATAAGTGTCCCGGCCCAGATAGCGGGCCAAAATCCGGGCGCAGGTCTGGGCGTCCTCGGTGGTAAACTGCAGCCGACCCGCCCACAGGCCCAGCCGGGAGAAATCCCCCGCCTTATCGGCGAGAAAAAGGCTTTTGGAGTTTAGAATCTCGCTTCGGCCCCCGTGGGCCTCCAACACCGGGAACCTGGCCCCGGTGCGGTCCACCAGACGGAGCTGGCCGGAATGGGTCCGGCGGTTGGAGAGGCTGTTTTCGGTAATCATCAGGGGAAGACGGCCGTAAACCAGGGCCTCGGTGTCGATACATTTGGAAAGGTCCCGAATCTGGGGGAACTTCAGCTCAAAGGAGACGGCGGCGGACTGGAAGCCCAGCCGCTTCAGCTCCTTAAGGGTCTGGGAGTTATAGACGCCCAAGCCGTAATCCCCGTGAAGGCGGAACCCGTATTCCCGGGCCAGACCCAGCTGATTGAGGGTCCCCACCAGAGCGTCCCTCACCCCCAGAGAGCGGGCAAGCTCCAGCTGAGCCCGGAGGGCAGGCTCCTCTCTGTCCCAATGAATCCGGGGCAGCAGAATGGAGAGGGGGATCTGGCGGGCCAGCACCTCCCCGGCCAGCTCCGGGTGATCCGCCAGCTCCTGAGCGGGGAGAGAGAGCATGGCGGGGGACAGCTCCAGAAGCCGGGAGGAGAGCTGATCGGCCCTGCGAAGGCAGACGGTCAGAACGGGAGGCTCCCGGCGGTTTTCATACCGCACACCGGGGTGAAAGTCCGAGATGGTCCGAAGGGGAGGAATCTGCCGCCGGGCGGTCAGCTCCTCCAGCACCTGACGGCGGAGGGCGTTAAGATTGGAAACGGGGAGAGACAGCCCCTCCTCCACCATGGCCTTCACATCTTGGGTTCGGAAGGGGGTGCCGCCCGTGCGGGAGAGCTGGGTTCGGACCACCTCCGGGGTGAGGGCCTTGTGAAGGGCTGTTTGGGGGATGGGGCCGGAGGCCCGCGCCACCCGGCCCTCCGGGTCCTCCACCGCCACCTGAACCGGTTCTCCACGGCGGATCATGCTGTAGAAGGTCACGGGGACAAGGGGCTGTTCCCCGTTGGCGTAGAGGGCGCGGGCCTGGGCAAAAAGCTCCCGCGGCTCCCCGGTCTCCTCCCGAATGCCGAACATCCGGGGGCCGGTCTTCCCCTCCCAGTAGCCGTCGGTGAAGCCCTGGCGGGAGAAGGCCTGTGTCAGCTCCTCCACCTCCTGCGGGGTAGGCTCCCGCCCCTCCCGAAGGGCCTGGGAATAGATTCGGGTGATGACAGAGACATATTCGGGCCGCTTCATCCGTCCCTCCAGCTTAAGGCATTTGACCCCCAGCTTCCGAAGCTCCTGCAAATGGCCCGCCAGAGAGGCGTCCTTCAGGGAGAGGGGATGGCTGTCCGCCCTGTCTCCCCAGCCGTATTTCATTCGGCAGGGCTGGGCGCAGAGGCCCCGGTTTCCGCTTCTCCCCCCCAGGACGGAGGAAAAAAAGCACTGACCGGAATAGCACATACAAAGGGCACCATGGCCGAAAACCTCGATCTCAATGGGAGCGCGGAGGCAGATCTCCCCGATGGCATCTCTGGAAAGCTCCCGGGAGAGGACCACACGGGTCATCCCCAGCTCGGCACACCGCAGGACCCCGTCCAGATTGTGGACGGTGAGCTGGGTGGAGCCGTGGACGGGCACCTCCGGGGCCACCTGCCTCAGCATCCGCAGGACCCCGAAATCCTGGATGAGAATGGCGTCCACCCCCACCCTGGCGGCATGGGCGGCCACCTGGGCGGCCCCTGGCAGCTCCCGGTCGGTGAGCAGGGTGTTCAGGGTGAGATAGACCTTGACGCCCCGGAGATGGCAATAGGCCACCGCCGCCTCAAACTCCTCCTGGGAAAAGTTTTTGGCGTTGCGGCGGGCATTGAAGTCCCCATAGCCCAGATAGACGGCATCGGCCCCGGATTGGACCGCGGCAGTCACGGCTTCCGGGGACCCGGCGGGGGAAAGCAGTTCCAGCGACATAAAAAATGACCTCCCGGAATGGCGTAAAAAGGACAGAGAATGGAGGGCGCCATTCTCTGTCCGGAAGAATGGGGCGGAAAGGGGGATTACTTTTTATTTTGCAGCTTAAAGATCTCCCGCTTAAGCTCGGAGATTTCCAGCTTCTGCTTGGCCCCCTCCTCCAAATATTCCTTGAGCTGGCGGCGAAGGTTTTCCGAGGCCTCGGTCTCCCGATAATACTGATCGGCAATGTTCATGGCGGCCAGGGTGGCCCCGTCCACGGAGGAGACACGGGTGCTGTCAATCACGGTCTTGATGTGCTGATCCACCAGTGCGGCAACTTTTTTTACATATTCAGCCTCTTCAGCGGCGAGAATCGTATATTCTCGGCCGTCAATAATCACGGCGACTCGATTGCTCATAAAAAGACCTCCCGAAACGATTCTGATACAGATTAGATTATATCACAAGGGAGAGGAGATAAAAATAAATTTCTGCAAATTTCCTCCTGTTTTTCCCGGCCTTTCTTTCCTCCCTGTGATTTCTTGTTTACGAACGGGGGATTTTCGTGTAAAATGGCGGGAGAAAGGAGGGGAGCATTGTGGCCATCAACCCCGGATTGCTGCCCGGAGCCATTGTGGCGATGACCGCCGAGGCGGCAGACCGTCTCCTCTCCGCCGGAGAGGGAGACGCCGCCCTGCTCTATCTGCGTATGCTCCGAAGGCAGGGAGAGGACCGAAGCACCGCCAGAAAGGCCCTGGGCTGGACGGAGGAACGAATTTTTCTGGCTTGGAAGAGTCTTGAGAAAATGGGGCTGGCGGACCCGGACGCCCCCCCTGCCCCGCCGGGGAAGCTGGAGTCGGATGAGCCGCCCCAGTACACCGCGGGGGACATTGCCAAAGAGCTGGAGGACACAGCATCCCCCTTTCCCCTGCTGGTGGATGAGACCCAGAAGAGCCTGGGCAAGGTCCTCTCCACCGCCGACTTGAAAATGCTCTACACCATCTATGACCACCTGGCCCTTCCCCCGGAGGTCATTTTGATGCTTATCTGTCACTGCGTCCGCCAGACCGAGGAAAAATACGGACCGGGACGGCGGCCCCGAATGGCCCAAATCAAGCGGGAGGCCTTCCGCTGGAGCCGGGCGGGGGCGGATACCGCCGAGGCGGCTGACGGGTACTTAAAGCGGCAGGAGGTCCTCCAGGAGCGGGAAAACCGCCTTCTGCCCCTCATGGGAATCCACGGACGGGCGGCGGTGGAGGGGGAGCGAAAGTACCTCACCGCCTGGATCGACTGGGGCTTTGAGGACGAGGCCATCGCCCTGGCCTTTGAGCGCACCGTCCTCCGCAAGGGGGCTTTGAACTGGGCGTACATGAATTCTATTTTGAAGAGCTGGCACGCCTCCGGCCTCCACACAGCGGCGCAGATAGAGGCGGGGGATGCGCCCCAGAGGGCCAGAGGGCCCTCCGGGCCGGGGAAAGCGCCCTCTCCCGTTCCCAGTGTGGCGGGAGAGGCCGACCTGCGGGCCAGAGAGGATATGGAGCGAATGCGTCTCTTTATGGAACGGGAATTGGAAAAAGAAGGGGGTAAGGTCTGATGTCCTATGATGCCAATGTACTCCGGCGGGCAACCGCCCGGCTGGAGGAAGGGAAAAAAGCCAGAAATGAGGGCTTGCGGCAGAGGGAGCAGGAGGTCTATGCCAAGGCGCCCAGGGTGGCGGAGATCGACCGTCAGCTCCGCCGCACGGTGCTGGACGCGGTGACGGCGGCGCTGAGGGAGGGGGTGGATCCCGGCCCCGTCCTAAAGGAGCTGAAAGAGCGGAATCTGGCCCTTCAGGAGGAGCGGACAGATGTGCTTCTCCGCTGCGGCTTTGCCCCGGATGAGCTGGAGGACAAACCCGCCTGCCCGAAGTGCGGGGACAGCGGATGGATGGGGGCCGGAATGTGCGACTGCCTTAAAAAGCTCTGCACTCAGGAGCAGGTCAAGGAGCTTTCCAAGCTGCTGGATCTGGGGGAGCAGTCCTTTGACACCTTTTCTATCGACTGGTACTCCAAGGACGGCTGGCCGGGAGAAAACCGTTCTCCCAGGGAGAATATGGAGTTTATCTATGATGTCTGCCGCCATTATGCCCAAAAATTCGGAGCGTTCTACTTTGACAACCTGCTTTTTACCGGGGCGCCGGGGCTGGGGAAAACCTTTCTCTCCGCCTGCATTGCCCGCATGGTTTCGGAACGGGGCTTTTCCGTGGTCTATGACACCGCCTCTTCTATTTTTGCCCAGTTTGAGGAGCAGAAATTCTCCCGCGGCAATGAGGAGAGTCAGCAGGCCAGGGATGAGACCCGCCGATATCTGGGCTGCGACCTGTTGATTGTGGATGATTTGGGCAGTGAGCTGACCACCTCTTTTGTCCAGTCTGCCCTCTACACCCTGATTAACACCCGGCTGCAGACCGGGAAACGGACGGTAATCTCCACCAACCTTACCATGGAGGATCTGCGGCGGAGATATTCCGTCCAGGTAGGCTCACGCCTGGATGGGGAGTATCAGATCCTCCGCTTTTATGGAGAGGACATTCGGATTCAAAGAAAACGGCGGTTTGGATGAGAAGATTCCTTTTGATCTGGTGTTTCGGGGCCGGGGTTCTCCTCTTCTGTCTCATGGGTGTGGATAAGAAGAGGGCCGGGAAAAAAGGACGGAGGATCTGTGAAAGCACCCTCTTTGCCTGGGCCCTTTTGGGAGGAGCCTGGGGAGGGACCCTGGGGATGCTCCGATTTCGGCATAAGACCAGACACTGGTATTTCCGATGGGGCTTTCCCCTTCTCACCGGGCTTCAGATCCTCTTTTTGCTCCGGCTCTCTCTCCAAGCATTCGGACCTCAGCCCTGACATCAATCAGGGACCTCCCGATGAGAGGTCCCTGATTGATCTTTGTCCCAATCCGTCAGCCTCCCCAGAGCGGATGCTGTCGGTGGGAGATTTGGGCCAGGGCCTGCCCGGCTTCCATGTCGCACATATGGCATTTGGCCAGATCTCCCAGAGAGATCATCCCCACCAGTTTGAAGTCCCGGACCACCGGAAGGCGGCGGACCTGGGAGGCGGCCATCATCCGGGCGGCCTGACGGGCGTCATCCTCAGGCTTTACCACGGAACAGCTCCGGGTCATAATGTCCTTTACCCGCATGACAGCGGGATTTTCCTCGGCGGCTATGCAGCGGAGGAGGATGTCCCGGTCGGTCAGGATTCCCCGAAGGCCTCCGTCCTCCCCCACCACGGGGAGGGATCCCACATTGTGGCGGGCGATCAGCTGGACGGCGGTGGCCACGGTATCGGCAGGACCCACGGACACCACGCTGGGATTCATTAGTTCTCGCACTTGCATATCCCGTTCCTCCTTGCTAAAATAGGTATCAATAGTATGGACAGAAAAATGAGGAAGGATACCATGAATTTATTGCTGCATATCTGCTGCGCCCCCTGCTCGGTAGCCTGTATCAAACAGCTTCGGGAGGAGGGCATTGAGCCTGCGGGATATTGGTACAACCCGAATATTCATCCCTTTACCGAATACCGGGCCAGAAAAAACTGCCTGGTGGAATACGCCGACCGCATCGGCCTTAAGCTGGAGATGGAGGATGAGTACGGTCTGCGCCCCTTCGTCCGGGCGGTGGCAGGGAACATGGACGGACGCTGCGGCTACTGCTATGCCAGCCGATTTGAAAAAACCGCCCAATATGCCGCCCTGCACGGCTATGACGCCTTTACTACCACGCTCACCGTTTCCCCCTATCAAAACCACGAGCTGATATTCCGCATTGGAAAAAAGGTGGGAGAAAAATATGGGGTTGCCTTTCAGCCCTATGACTTTTCCCCCCGATTCCGGGAGGGACAGAATGAGGCCAGAGCCTTGGGACTCTATATGCAGAAATACTGCGGCTGCATTTTCTCGGAGGAGGACCGATACTGTAAAAAGAAGAACTGACTTCAGGTTCAAAACAGGCGGCATTCGGAAGCTTCCGGATGCCGCGGCTTTTTTGACAGCCTGAAAAATGCCGTGCCCCTCCCGGAGTGAAAAACCGGAAAAGGCACGGCGTTTTTTTCGGCGGCCCCACGGGAGGCTATAGAAGCTGTTTGAGCTGATAGAGGAGATTTAGGGCTTCGATGGGGGTGAGGGTCTCCACAGCGGTGCCCCGCAGGATCTCCGCCGCACGGGCGGCCCCCAGATCTTCAAAGCCCAATTGAGAGGATTCGGCACAGGCGGCGGCGGGAGCCGGGGCCGGCCCCTCCCCTTCCAGCTCGGCCAGAATTTCTCTGGCGCGGGTGATGATCCGGCTGGGCACCCCCGCCAGCTTTGCCACCTCTATGCCAAAGCTCTCATCCGCTCCCCCGGGGACGATCTTCCGCAGGAAGAGAATGTCATCCCCCTTTTTCTTGGCGGCAATGCGGTAGTTCCTGACCCCCTCCAGCTGACCCTCCAGGGCGGTAAGCTCATGGTAGTGGGTGGCGAAGAGGGTGCGGGCGCCCAGCCGTTTTTTGTCGGCGCAGGCCTCTATCACCGCTCTGGCAATGGCCATCCCGTCATAGGTGGAGGTCCCCCGTCCGATCTCGTCCAGAATGAGGAGGCTTTGGGGGGTGGCGTGGCGGAAAAGCTCCGCCACCTCACTCATCTCCACCATAAAGGTGGACTGCCCCCCGGTCAGGTCATCCGAGGCGCCGATGCGGGTGAAGATCCGGTCCACAATGCCGATTCGGGCCGAGCGGGCCGGGACAAAGGAGCCCATCTGGGCCAAAAGGACCATCAGGGCCACCTGACGCATATAGGTGGATTTGCCCGCCATATTGGGTCCGGTGAGGATGGTCAGCCGATTTTCGCCTCCATCCATTCGGGTGTCGTTGGGGACAAAGAGGGAGGAGGAGAGCATCCTTTCCACCACGGGATGCCGCCCCTCACAGATCTCTATGGTCCCGGAGAGATCCACCAGAGGGCGGCAGTAATTGTTGTCGGCGGCCAGAGCGGCCAGATTGGAGAGGACATCCAGCCGAGCCACCGCCGAGGCGGAGGTCTGGATCTCCTGGACCTGTGCGGCGGCCTCCTCCCGAAGGGCGGAAAAAAGCTGATATTCCAGCTCTGCCAGCCGATCCTTGGCGGTGAGGACGGTTTGCTCCATCTCCTTAAGCTCCGGGGTGATGTACCGCTCGCCGTTCGCCGTGGTCTGTTTGCGGATATAGTCCTCCGGGACCCTGTCCAAATAGGACTTGGAGACCTCGATGTAGTATCCGAACACATTGTTGAATTTGATTCGAAGGGTTTTGATCCCGGTGCGCTCCCGCTCCCGCTCCTCCATGGAGAGGATGGTGGAGGCCCCTCCGGACTGGACGGAGCGGAGACGGTCCACCTCCGGATCAAAGCCCTCCCGAATCAGCCTCCCCTCCCGGACGGTGATGGGCGGCTCCTCCACCAGGGCGGCATCCAGCCTGGTCCGCAGAGGGGTAAGATCATCCAGCTCCTCCCGAATGGCGGTGAGGATGGGGGAGGCGCAGTCCTTCAGGAGGGCCCGGAGCCGGGGCAGGCGGCCCAGTCCCTCAGAGAGGGCCCGCAGCTCCCGCCCGCCGGCGGAGCCGTAGACCACACGGCCGATGAGCCGCTCCAGGTCCCCCACCTGGCGCAGGGCCAGGATCACCTCCTGCCGGGTCACGGGCTGGGCGATCAGCTCCGCCACTCCGTCCTGCCGCTGTCCGATGGTCACAGGGGAGAGGAGGGGGCGCTCCAGCCAGGCCCGAAGAAGACGGCCCCCCATGGGGGTCCGGGTCTTGTCCAGAGCCCAGAGAAGACTCCCCTTTTTTTCCTTGGCCCGCAGGGTCTCGGTAAGCTCCAGATTAAGCCGCGCGGTGAGGTCCAGCTCCAGATACTCCCCGCCCGCATAGTAATGCAGATGGGTGATGTGGGAGAGGTCTGTTTTCTGGGTCTCGTAGAGATAGGAGAGAAGGCCCCCCACCGCCCCCCGGCAGGCCGGGTCCAGCTCCTCCAGGGAGGAAGGTGGGTTCCGAAACTGCCTTTTCATCTGCTCCAGAGCCGCATCGGGACGGAAACGGTCCTCACAAAGGGCCTCCCGATGGCAGGAGAAGACCCCCTCCAGGCTCTGTGTCAGGCCGGGGTGGGAGAAGGCCTTGTCAGAGAGGACGGCCTCCGCGGGGGAAAACCGCCCAAACTCACTGAGAATCCGGCCGGGCAGGTCCGCTCCGTGAAGGGCGGTGGCCAGACACTCCCCGGTGGAGAGGTCGCAGAAAGCCACCCCGGCAGACTGGGAATCCAGATAGACCCCGGCGATGTAATTGCTTCTCCCCTCCTCCAGCATGGCGGTATCCATGGCGGTGCCGGGGGTGACGATGCGGACAATGTCCCGGTCCACAATGCCCTTGGCGGCGGCAGGGTCCTCCATCTGTTCACAGATGGCGACCTTGTAGCCCTTGGCGATCAGCCGGGCCAGATAGGTGTCCACCGAGTGGTAGGGGACCCCGCACATGGGGGTTTGCTCCTCCTTGGGCTTGTTTCGGTCCCGTGTGGTGAGGGTGAGGTCCAGGGCTTCGGAGGCCAGGCGGGCATCCTCGTGGAACATCTCATAGAAGTCCCCCAGGCGGAAGAAGAGGAGACAGTCGGGATACCGGGCCTTCATTTGGCGGTACTGCTGCATCATTGGGGTGAGCTGGGCCATGGCGGGGCCTCCTTTGTGGGATTTTCTCTCAGACCAGGGCGCCGAACAGCGTCCAGGTGGTGGAATCGGTAATGGTTAGATTGACATAATTTCCGATCAGCGTTTCCGGACCGGACAGGTGGACCAGCCGTCCGCCGGGGGTGCGGGCGCTGAGATTGTTCCGCGGGTCATCGGAGGAGCCGTCCACCAGACAGCGGAGGGTCTGTCCCACATAGGCCCGATGCTTTTCGGCGGAGATGGCGTTCTGGACCTCCACCAGCCGCTGGAAGTTTGCCATTTTCTCCTCTTTGGGCATGGGGTCTTCCATGGCCGCGGCGGGGGTTCCGGTGCGGGGGGAGTAGAGAAAGGTAAAGAGGGCGTCGTATCGGACCTCCTCCACCAGCCGCAGAGTCTCCTCAAATTCCGGGGTGGTCTCCCCCGGGAAGCCTACAATCACATCCGAGGTGAGGACGATGTGGGGGATTTTGGCCCGCAGCCGGCTGACAAGATCGACATAGCTTTCACAGGTATATCCCCGGTTCATGGCCTTCAGCACCCGGTTGGACCCGGCCTGGAAAGGGAGATGGAGGGCGGGGGCCGCCTTTTCGCACCGGGCCATGGCATCAAAGAGCTTTTCCGAGGCATCCTTGGGATGGCTGGTCATAAAGCGGATGAGAAAGTCCCCCGGAACATCGTTCACCGCCCGAAGCAGATCGGCAAAGTCCATAGGCTCCCCCAGATCCTTGCCGTAGGAATTTACATTCTGCCCCAGCAGGTTGATCTCCTTATAGCCGGCGGCGGCCAGCTGGCGGACCTCCTCCAGGATGGCCTGAGGCTCCCGGCTCCGCTCCCGGCCCCGGACATAGGGAACGATGCAGTAGGAGCAGAAGTTATTGCACCCGTACATGACGGAGACCCAGGCCTTCACCCCGCTCTGACGGGAGACGGGGAGGCCTTCGGCAATGGCTCCCGGCTCATCGGCAACTTCAAAAATGCGGCCCCGGCGCTGGAGAATGCGGAGCAGGAATTCGGGAAAACGCCAAAGGGCGTGAGGCCCGAAGACCAGGTCCACATGGCGGTAGGACCGGCGGATCTTGTCCGCCATCTGAGGCTCCTGGGCCATACAGCCGCAGAGACAGATGACCTGACCGGGCTTGTTCCGCTTGGTGTGGACCAGGCCCCCCACATTGCCCAGGACCCGAAGCTCGGCGTGTTCCCGGACGGCGCAGGTGTTGAGAATGATGACGTCGGCCTGGGCTCTGTCATGGGTAAACTGATAGCCCATTTGGGCCAGATAGCCCCGGAGGCGCTCGGAATCCGCCTCGTTCTGCTGGCATCCGTAGGTCTCAACCAGGGCCAGAGGAGGGGTGGCGCGCCGGGCATTCTGCGCCCGGACCTGGGCGCAGCAGCTCCACTGCCGCCCGATGTCTTCCTGAGGGATAAGAGGTGTGCTTCGCTTCACGGATGAGTTCCTCCGATTTGTATAGAATAGCGTATTATTGTACCATTTTTCCGGGGTAAAAACAAGAGAGAGGTGAATTGACGAATGGGGCGGAAAAATGGTATAATAATTAGTCATATGTATAAG
>JAHHSE010000217.1 GCA_020025395.1 Oscillospiraceae bacterium | reverse complement strand
GAGCAGGAGGACGACCATCCCGGCAGTAAGGGCCAGGGTGATGGTTCCGCCCCCCAGCAGAAGAAGGGTAAGAGTCTGCCCCAGATGGTCCGTGATATGGGGGAGGAGAAGCCAGGAGAGACCGGCAAAAAGAAGGGTGGCGGTCTGATAGCATATGGTGACCAGAAGCATATCCAGGGTCCCATGGGCCGTCGGGATCCCCTGCCTTCGCATTCCCAGGACCTGGGCGGGCTGTCCCCCGGAGGAGGAGGGGGTGATGGAGCTGAAGTAGAACCCGGCGGCGGAATAGCCAACGGCCTGCCGCAAAGAGACACGGTGCCCCAGCGCACCTAAAATCTTCCTGGTACAGACGGCCTCACAGGTTACGAAGGCAGCCATCAGCCCCAGCCCGGCCAGAAGGGCCAGAGGATGGACCGAGGTCAGGGCCTTCCAAATGGCGGCGGCGGACTGGCCGTGAAAGAGGGTGTATCCGGTCCAGCCCATCAGAGCCGCCATCAATCCCGCACCCAGTATGGTTTTCCAGTGTTTCACGGCATCTTCGCCTCCCGTTCTGAAAGTGTTTCCAGCAGAGTGGCCAGGCTGGCGTGTTCCAGCTGACCCTTCATGCCCCGCATCCGGCTCCTCATGATGGAGAGGATTTTTTCGTTGTTCAGCAGAGATTCCACCACGGAGAGACAGGCCTCCGGATCCTTGGGGGCCACAGAGCCGATGCCCGCCCGGACCAGAAACTTGGCGTTGTTGATCTCCTGCTGAAGGAAGGGTGCCCAGGCCAGAACGGGCAGCTCGGAAAAGATGGCCTCGAAGAGGGTGATTCCGCCGGGCTTGGAGAGGAGCAGGTCGGCGGAGGCCATATAGTCCGCCACCTGATCGGTAAAGCCCACCACCTCCAGGTGGGAGTATTTTCCATCCAGCCGGGTTTGGAGCCGTTTGTTGTTTCCGGTGAGAATGGTCACATGGATGTTGGGAATCTGGTTTAAGGCGTGGTAAAAGGCCTCTTCTTTGGGCATCAGGCCCAGAC
>JAHHSE010000216.1 GCA_020025395.1 Oscillospiraceae bacterium | reverse complement strand
GTCTCGGAAAGCCCCGCCTGAACGCAAAACGCGGTGAGCCGGTCGGCACAGGCATTTACGCAGGCCGCCTCCTCATCGCTCACCCTGTTATCCACAGCGGCAAAGAGGCGGAGCATCAGGGTCATCAGATCAATAAATTTCTGGGACAGCTCCTTCCCAAAGGTCTTGTCATATTCCACCATTTTACGGAAGAAGGGAGGCACCCGAAAGCCGGGATACTCGGACACCTGGGTGGACAGCTCCCAGAACAGGGTGGCGGGGACGGGATTTCCCTTGCAGTAGATGGCCCCGTAATATTCCACATGGGCCGGGGTGATGGAGGCCCCATCCGCCTGCCAAACCCCCAGGGCGCAGCTTTGAAAGAAGGCGTCCGCCTCCCTGGCCACCGCCATGCGCACCTCCGGCCCGGCAATGTGCCGACGGAAGGCGGAAACTCCTTCCTCGTACTGCTTATGGACAGCAGCTGGTGTAATAGACTGTTTCATGCAACAATTCCTTCTCTCTGCTTCTTGGCACTCCCGCGCTCCAGACGGGGCGCCTTTTTCTTCTTTGGCTATTATACCCAACGCCCCTCCCCTCCGTCAATGGGAGACAACATTAGAAATTTGTAAACAAATCGTGAGAAATGTCGAGAGCTTGTTGACGAACGGCCCGGAAAACGGTAGTATAAGAAGAGACTTTCTGATATTGAAAAAGCAGGTGACTTACATATGGCAACCAAGCCTAAAAATAAATTCGATTCTCTCATCAAGTGTGACCGATGCGGTGAGTTTTACTCCTCCACCTATAAGGAGTGCCCCTTCTGCGATGAGTTCGAAGAGGAGGAATCGGAAAACCAGGGCGGCTCCCGCTCCGGGTCCCAGGGAAAACGGCTGATGACCAATACCAGAGGCGGCGGCTATGGTCGGGGCTGGACCCCCTTCCGCATTGCCGTCACCGCCTTCTCCGTGGGGGTGATTATCGCTGCCGGCTGCATTGTGTTCAGCGTACTCAAGCCCCTCATTGACCGGGGCAGCGCAGTCTCCCCC
>JAHHSE010000215.1 GCA_020025395.1 Oscillospiraceae bacterium | reverse complement strand
CCCGGGAGCCGGGAGATTTTGGGCGGGGAGCCGGCGGACCTCAACCGGGTGTTTCCCGCCATCCTGGCCCGTCTGCGGACCATGACACCGCAGGAGCTGCTCCGCATTCCGGACTGCTCGGACGGGCTGGAACACCGGATCAAAGAGGCGGCAGGGAGGGCAGTCTCTCTGGATTCCCTCTACGAGGCCTCCAAAAGCAGACGATATGCCCACGCCAGAATCCGAAGGGTGATTCTGCGGGCTTTTTTGGGGCTGACCCAAATTCCGGAGGAGGTGCCTTATCTCCGGGTCCTGGGAGCCACGGAACGGGGGAGGGGCCTGCTGCGGCAGATGAAGGGAGCCGGGGTAATCACCAAGGCCGCCCATGGGAAACAGGAGCCGCTTTTGCAGAGGGAGGCCCGGTATACCGATTTGTATGGTCTGTGTTTTTCGTGCCCCCGCCCCTCCGGCCTGGAGTGGCGGACCAGTCCTGTCATGCTGTAGTCCGAAAAACGCCGATACTTTTTTGGAGACCGGAAACCGGAAAAGCCTTCGTCTGGCGCATCCCCGGTCCTCCCATTCCGCTCGGCGGGCACCGCCCTTGCGAAAGGGTCAAAAGGCCAGACCGGCCCCCCGGTTGACCACCAGAAGCATATTCATTTTCTGCCACTGCTGAAGCTCCTGTCTGCTGATGAGGAGCTGCTGCTTAAAGGCTTCCGTGTGTTCTTGGGGCGTGAGTGTGACCAGACACTTAAAGGCGCAGGGCATCAGGTCAGCGCTGGAGATTCCGCAGAGGAGCCCATCCGTGGAATCCCGAATCTCCAGGGGGTTGAAGATATAGAGCAGATCCTCCTCCAAGGCGTTGCACTGATTGACAAAGGAAAATCGGATGAGCATATCGCTGTATACCACCTGGCCGGTGTAATAGATTTCACTCCTCCACCCGGCGGAGGTGATGGTGCTGATGGAGAGGGAGGCCTCATAGCTTCCCGGCTTTTGCCTGGATTCATATATGTCGATGATCCCGTCCTTCAGACGCTGATAGCGTCCGTCATAAA
>JAHHSE010000214.1 GCA_020025395.1 Oscillospiraceae bacterium | reverse complement strand
GGAGGCGGGGGAAATGGAGGCGGGAACGGTGAGTGTGGCCTGCGGAAGCTCGTAGTTCAAGGCGGCCTTGCCGGTCAGCGCCACCTGCACCACCGCCTCTGCAGCCTCCTTCACATTGGCGCTGTTATAGGTCCCGGATGCGGTGTAATCGGTTCCCGCAAGCAGGGCAACCTCTCCTCCCGTCTGATCCTGCTGGAAGGTGACCTGGGTCACCTCTGCTTTGGCGGTGCCATCATAGGTTTTGGGAGCCAGGACAGCACGCTTGCAGGAGAGGGGGGCTTTCTGGATCTGGAAGGTCTGGCTTGCGGTGCCGGTATATTTCCCCGCTTCCACCGCTGTGACGGTCACTGTGGCGGTGCCTGCATCCGTATTGTTGGCATAGTCCACCCGATAGTCGGTCTCTGTCAGAACGGTCCCGTTCAGCGTGACCGTGACCTTGGGAGTCAGAGGAGTTCCGGTATAGACCTGGCTGCCCTCTACTGTAACCACCGCATCCTTGAGATCCAAAACAGGATCAGGCTCTACGGGAGGGGGAGAAGGGGGTGTGGGCGGAGCGGTCTCCTCTGTGACGGTCAGCTTGGTTTTCACAGTATACATCTGATCGCTCACCATGTTCTTTTTGGGAACAATGATACTGATTTCATATTCCCCTGGGGGAACTGTTCCGTTGTCTCCATTTCCCAGAACGGACAAAGCCTCTCCCTCGTCATAGAGTGCAAATACCAGTTCACCAATATTTCCGCGATCAAAGGGATAGGAGTATCCATCCTGTTCGTTCCCTTCCTGTCTGCCATATATGGCATCTCCATTGCTGCGAATGGTAATGCTCATTTTGACAAACTCAAGGGTCCCATTGGTGTCATCAGAGTAGGTCACCTCAACAGGAAGGGTCACATCCCACGCATCCTCAGCCTTCACGGTCCTCTCCGGGATGCGGATGGATTGGATCTTAATGGTCCTGTCCACACTGGCCCCGGGAACGGTCCAGTTCCCCTTTCCATCCTTCTCCAGCTTCAGGGGGAGGTTATTGGGGGGAAGGAGCTGGAAGGAAT
>JAHHSE010000213.1 GCA_020025395.1 Oscillospiraceae bacterium | reverse complement strand
CCATAGGGGTGATGGACTCCACCACCCCATCCTCCCGATAGGACACCTGATAGAGAGAGGGGACATAGATGCCGGGAATTTGGGCGGCCTCCCGCAAAAATTCCTCCTTGGACCAGCACTCCTCCCGCGCCTGGCGGTAGAGCTCGATGTACTCCAGCGTGACCTCCTCCCCCTCACCCAGGACAAACAGGTCCACAAAGGGGCTGAGGGGCTCGGGATTATAGGCACAGGTCCCTCCCGCCACAATCAGCGGGGTCAGCTCCGGACGTTCCTCCGAACGCAGGGGCAGCCCCGCCAGGTCCAGCATATTGAGGACATTGGTATAGGCCATCTCATAGCCCAGGGAAAAGCCGATGATGTCAAAGTCGGCAATGGGGTCACCGCTCTCCAATCCATAGAGCAGCAACCCCTCCCGCCGCATCTCCTCCTCCATATCCCCCCACGGAGCATAGCAGCGCTCGCACCAGAGACCGTCCACCTGATTCATAAGACCATACAGAATACGGCACCCAAGGTTAGACATACCGATCTCATAGGTATCCGGAAAGCACAGGGCATACCGGGTATCCACCGTTCGCTTATCCTTTACCACGGCGTTATATTCCCCGCCGGTATACCGGGCGGGCTTTTGCACTTTGGGCAAAATGTGCTCCAATGTCCGATTCATGTCGTTCCTCCAGTTCTCTTTTGAACGCGATAGAATCATTTTACCCGTTTCCGACACAGATGACAAGCCTTTTTTCCACTCTTTCCTCGCAAATCAGAAGAGAGCAGCCAGCAGGAGGTGATCAAAAGGGTTGCACTTCCACCAAAACAGGCAAAAAAAAGCCCAAAACATAGAAATAAGCCAATAAAAATACGGTTCAGCCATCTGATCACACAATCTGCTGTCTCCAGGGAGGTCCACACGGAGAGCAGTCCCCGCAGAAAGCGACCCCCGTCCAGAGTTCGGATGGGAATCAGATTGAACCAGGCCAGCACCAGATTGAGTCCGGCAAACAGCTGCCCACCCGGCAGTCTGCAAAAGAGCAGGGCCAGCAGAAGGTTCACTCCCGGTCCGGCCAG
>JAHHSE010000212.1 GCA_020025395.1 Oscillospiraceae bacterium | reverse complement strand
GGTACCCAGGACGATGATGACCTTCACACTGTTGCGAATCATCCGCTTGCGGACATAGGCGGTCTCAAAAAACAGGGAGAGGGCCAGGCCCGTCAGAGCGCCAAGGAGGATTCCCAGCACCACAGAGACGGGGATGTTGAGAAAGTCCCGCAAGCGGGCAGAGCCGCCCTGAAGCATCCCCAGAAGGGTGGAGAACAGGACGATGACAAAGACATCGTCCAGAGAGGCCCCTGCCAGGATCATTTGGGGAATGCCCTTTTTGGTTCCGTAGCGCTCCTCTATGAGCTGGACCATCCGAGGCACCACCACCGCGGGGGAGACCGCACCCAGCACCGCACCCAGCACGGCGGCCTCCAGGCGGCTGATCCCCAGAATGCCGGGGGCGAACAGGAGAAAGGCCAGAATCTCCGCGCCGGCGGGCAGGAAGGAGAGAAGGAGGGCGGGACGGCCTACCCGCTTTAAGTCTCGGAGGTCCAGGGAGAGACCCGCCTTAATGAGGATGATGACCAGGGCCATTTGCCGCAGATCCCCGGAAATGCTTAAAATGGTCGGGTCTATCAGGTTGAGGACAAAGGGACCCAGGAGAATGCCGGTGAGGAGCATTCCGATGATACGGGGCAGGCGGAGCGTGGGGCAGAGGGCGGCCAGACTGAGACCAAACAGAAAAATAAAGGACAGAGAAGTGAGCATCAACTTATTTCCTCCCAGCAACGCAAAAAGCTGATGACTTTCTGCGTTTTCATACACAGAAGTCATCAGCTTAATCAAAAGCGGTCTAGGTTTCCCAAGGGAGACATTCATTCCCTGTTTTCCTATTATATCATTTTTTCGGCAAATGTCAAGAAAAAGAGAGCCGCTGTCGGTCTCAAGGGCAGAGGCCCCTGCAAAGCCGCCTCTCCATACGAACGGGGCCGATCCCCGGAACAGGCCCCTAACCCGGTTCCGCTCAAAACGGTTGGCCCAAACCAACCTCGCCGGGGCATCCTTCCCCAAAGCCTCCCGCCCCCATGAGAGAAGGAGGAAAACGCCCCCGGAAAGTACCCGAAGGGACAGGAAAGCAATGCCCTCCTCAGACGCTGTCCGG
>JAHHSE010000211.1 GCA_020025395.1 Oscillospiraceae bacterium | reverse complement strand
ACTATCATCAGGTCCTGGCCCCCCTCTTTGATACCAACAAGGTCCTCGATCGGGAAAACCGTCCCTGATCCCCTCCCCGGCCCATCCCCCTCTGGGAGATGGGCTGGTTTTTCTTGCCCGAAGAGGGGAAAACTGATATACTGTATCCTGAAAATTTACATCCGGGACCCCCCGGAGAATGTGAGGTTTCCCATGAAGCTCATGGTCATCGATGGAAACTCCATCATAAACCGCGCCTTTTACGGCATCCGTATGCTCACCACACGGGACGGCACCCCCACAAACGCCGTCTACGGCTTTCTCAACATCCTCCTGAAGCTGTTGGAGGAGGAGGAGCCCCAGGCCCTCTGCGTCACCTTTGACCGAAAGGCCCCCACCTTCCGCCATCTGGCCTACGAGGGCTATAAGGCCCAGCGCAAGGGAATGCCGGAGGAGCTTGCCGTCCAGCTCCCCCTTTTGAAGGAGGTCCTCACCGCCATGAAGATCCCCCTCTATGAGATGGATGGCTGGGAGGCCGATGACCTCATGGGCACCATCGCCCGAATCGATGATCTGGCGGGGTGGGAGACCGTTGTGGTCACGGGGGACAAGGACTCCCTTCAGCTTATCTCCCGGCAGACCACCGTGAAGCTGGTTACCACCCGCATGGGACAGACCACCAGCAAAAATATGACCCCCGAGTCTTTTCGGGAGGCTTACGGCTTTGATCCCGTCCACATTGTGGACCTGAAGGCCCTGATGGGGGACACCAGTGACAACATTCCCGGCGTCAAGGGCATTGGGGAGAAGACCGCTATGGGCCTGATTCAGATGTACGGCTCCATCCACCATCTCTATGACCATATGCCCCACCTCGTCACCGCCCCGGACACCCCCGCAAAGCCCGGCGTCATTAAAAAGCTGGAGGAAGGGCGGGAGGATGCCCGGATGTCCTACGAGCTGGCCACCATTCACCGAGATGCCCCCATAGACTTTACTCCGGAGGCCAATCTCCGGCAGCCGCCGGATGGGGATGCCCTCTATGACCTCCTGCTTCGGCTGGAGTTTACCAAGCTCATCGACCGGCTGGGGCTCACCCCCGGCACCCCCCACCCCTCCGCGGAGGAG
>JAHHSE010000210.1 GCA_020025395.1 Oscillospiraceae bacterium | reverse complement strand
TCCGTCCTCTGAGGGAGCGGGGGAAGAGCTGCCCAGGCTCTGGACCAAAGACATGATCTGCGACATTGCGTCTGGATTTCCAAGGATGCTCCCTAACTTATCCTCAAACTCACTCACCCCTGTATCCCCCTTTCCAAACTTTTATTTTTTCATCTTCTGCTGAAGGTTTTCCACGGTTTTGGCCCCTTCCGGACTGTGCATCAAGGTCTGGACCATGGCCATGAGCTGGGCAGGATTTCCCTGCATGGCGGCATCTGCGGCCCCTTTCAGCTGAGTTCCTCCGGATTTTTGAAGAAGGTCCATCAGCTTATGGGCATCGGGAGATTCCATCAGCTTCATGATCCGATCCTTCTCCTTCATCAACTGGGCCGCCTGGGGTGAATTCAAAATATCGTTGGGCAGTTCCATATGAGTCCTCCTCCATAATCTTATGAACCATCCTATGCGTTCTATCACAAGAAGGTGCCCCAATGAAAATTTTGATTTTTTCCGACAGCCATGGACACGCCCATGAAATGTCCGCAACCGTTCAAAGGGAGAGGCCGGACGAGGTCTTTTACCTGGGAGACGGTCTGGAGGATTTGGAACTGCTTCGGGTGGAGAACCCGGACCTTCCCATCACTGAGGTGGCCGGAAACTGTGACAGCCTGGGCGCAGGTCCCTGGGAGCGTGTGATCCAGAGGCAGGGACGCACCTTTTTTCTGACCCATGGCCATTTGTATTCCGTGAAATCCGGGATGGGAGGCCTTTTGTCTGAGGGCATCCGAAGGGGGGCGGATGCGGTTCTGTTTGGACACACCCATCAGCCCCTCTGCGAAAGGAAAAGCGGAATCTGGCTGGTGAATCCGGGAAGCATCGGGCAGTGCCGCACCCCCGGTTACGGGATAATCCTCCTGGAACAAGGGGAATTGACCTGCCATTTGACAAAAAGCATCCGATAGCTCCATGTAAGATATGATACAATGTAGGTGTCAGAGGGCCGGTCGGTCCTTGTGACACTGATGTCCCCCGGCTTGGGAATATAAAGGAGGCTGTCTCATGAAACGAATACTTTCCTTTTCCATGCTTCTTGTGTTGCTTACCGGCTGCCGTGCCGACCCCTCTCCCACCC
>JAHHSE010000209.1 GCA_020025395.1 Oscillospiraceae bacterium | reverse complement strand
CCTGCATATGAAGCAGGTCCGCCAGAACCGCCGCCGCCCGGTCAAAGTTTCCCGCCCCCAGGGCATCGGTCATCTGAAAGACCACCGCGTCCAGCTGCGGGGCGGCAACGGCGTCAATATCCTCTCTGGTAATGCGGAAATGTTGGGCATAGGCCCCGATCTTCCCAATCTCCCCAATGAGGGTATTCATCAGGTCCCCGCAGAGAAAGATCAGATATCTGGCCAGCTCGGAATCGATCTCCTTCTCCACCGCCTTAAATCTCCGCTTGATCCAGTCGATCAGATCCCCCTGCTCCTGCCTGGCAAACTTCACCACGGTGGCATGATTTTTAAGCGCCGCCGCCAGCTTGGTCCTGGCGTCCGGCTTATACGCAATGAGATCGTAGAGAAAGACCAGACAGACATAGTCCGGCAGATGGGCCAGAAGGTCGGTCACTCCGTCCCGCAGGTCCCCGGAAGCCTTGAAAAGGTCCAGGTCTGTGACCAAAATCAGGGTGCGCTCACTCATCATGGGCAGGCAGTCCACCGCCTCCTCCAGTCCCCGGAGGGTGAAGGTCTTTCCCTCCATGGTGTGGAGATTAAAGGTTTCCATCCCCTCCGGAAGGAGGGCTTTTTTCAGCCGTCCCAGATAAAAGTCCCGGAGATAGGCCTCCTCCCCCCAGAACAGATAGCAGGAACCCAGCGTCTTCCCCTTCAGGTCCGCCTTCAGTTTCTTCAGACCGGCGGCATCGTCTTTTTTTGCTGGCATAGCGTCACCTCTCGGATTTGGTGTGGAGAATCACCGATCCGTTCAAATCGGTGCGGTAGATGGAGGCCCCCGCCTCCTCCAGTCGGAACAGGGTATCCGGGGCAGGGTGCCCATAGCTGTTGTGCCGTCCGGCCGAGATCACCGCCGTCTCCGGCCGAAGGGCGGTGAGGAGCTGGGAGCAGGTGGAGGTTTTGGATCCGTGATGTCCCGCCACCAACAGCTCGATGTCAGGGAGATTCCCGTACTTAATCAGACGTTTTTCCACCTCGGCATTCATGTCTCCCGTGAGAAGCACCTCGTATTCTCCCGCCGAGGCCAGGATGGACAGCCCCTGCTCATTGCCTCCCCCGGTCCCCAAGGGGGCATAGAGGGAAATTCTTCCCACCTCCCCGATGGGA
>JAHHSE010000021.1 GCA_020025395.1 Oscillospiraceae bacterium | reverse complement strand
TTTTATAACCGCGAACGCATCCAGTGAAAAACGGGAGTGGCGCCGCTTACGCTGCGCCACTCCGCTTGAAACTTCATATTACCCTGCATGGAGTGCTTTTTTGTGCTGTCCGTACAAACTGGGGCAGTTCAAAACGACCCTTTTTCTCCTGCTGCTTTTTTCGGGGAAGGATTTTTAGTTGTCGCTCACCCGGAAGCGCCCGATCAGTTCCTTCAGCATTTCCGCCTGAGAGGACAGCTCCTCGCTGGCGGCTGCGGACTCCTCGCTGGTGGCAGAGTTGGTCTGAACCACCGAGGAGATCTGATCGATTCCCTCCGCCACCTGGGCGATGCTCTCGGTCTCCTCCTGAATGGCCTGGGTAATCTGGGCGATGTCCTGCTCTGCCTGCCGGGAGGCCTCAATGGTGGAATCCAGCGCCTGGGAAACCTGGCCGACAATGGACTCTCCCCGCTTGACCGTCTCCACAGAGCTGTTAATCAGCTCCTTGGTGGCCTTTGCCGCCTCATCGGACTTGGAGGCCAGATTCCGCACCTCATCGGCCACCACGGCAAAGCCCTTGCCGGCGGCACCGGCCCGGGCGGCCTCCACCGCCGCGTTCAGGGCCAGGATGTTGGTCTGGAAAGCGATATTCTCAATGGTGGCGATGATCTTGCCGATTTCCTGAGAGGAGAGGGAGATGTCCCCCATTGCAGAGACCATCTCCCGGATGTTCCCCGCACTCTCCGTCACAAAGGCGGCGGCCTTCCTGGAATGTTCCAGCGCCATGGCGCTGTTTTCCGCGTTGCTTCTGGCACTGTTGGAGATATCGCTGATGGTGGCGGACAGCTCCTCCACGGCACTGGCCTGCTCGGTGGCCCCCTGGGCCAGGGCCTGGGCCCCGTTGGATACCTGTCCGGAACCCATTGCCACCTGCTCGGCGGCGGCGCCGATCTGCTGGAGGGTCTGACTCTGCTTGCTCTTCAGCTTCTTCATGGACTCCAGAATCGGCGCATAGGCACCCACATAGTAGGCTGCATGGTCCAGCGAGACGGTGAAGTTCCCCTCTGCCATCTCTCCCAGGACATTGTCGATATCCTGAATGATCGAGGCGGTGGACCGCTTGGTTTCGTTGATGGACCTGGAAAGCTCACCCAGCTCCGTGCCATCCTCCTCCACCGCCAGCGCCGCATCCAGGTTGCCCTGGGCCATCTGGCTCATGTTGTTTTGAATGTGAATCAGAGGAGCCAGAATTCGGCGAAGCACATAGAAGATCACCACGACCTGAATGGCCACCACCAGCGCCAGGCTGATGAAAGTGAGCAGGAAGGTGACATCAATCAGAAAGCCGTACTGCTGCTGATCCTCTGTGGTTCGCTTCCAGATGGATTCTGTCAGCTTATCCCCCAGCTCATGGATTTTGCTCATATTGGTTTCATATGTACTGCCATATACAATTCCGACGGCTCTGTCATACTCCCCCTGCTGGGCCAGTTTCATGGCCTGATCCTCCAGAGGGACCAGATTGTTGGAGAGCGCCTGAATCTGGGTGATCCACTCCTCTTCCTCCTGGGGGATTCCCGCTTCCTTCAGTTCGGCAACCGCCTTTTCCCGGTTCTGGTCGGTGTTTACCTCCCGCCAGTAGTTGTTGTAGTGGTTGGGGTCTCCGGTAATGACATAGGACCGAACCTCCTGAGTCAGGTAGGCGGATGTGTTGATAAACTGCTCCGCATAGCCGGCAACCCTGTCCCCCTGCTCGGTCAGAACATCAAACTGATTGCTGGCCCGCATATTGAGAAGCAGCATACCAAAAACAAGAATCAAAGCCACCGCAGACAGGCTGCTCAAAAGCTTAATTCCCGTAGATTGCTTCATTTTTCTTTTCCTGGTTCCCTGTACTTTTTTCGCTGTGTTCTTCTCTTCTTGACCCATATCCTCTCATTCCTTTCTAACCGCGCAAAGCACCCGTCTTCCTACAGCTTCGATAAAGCCTTATTTATTTTATATCGGCTCTTATGCTCCATGATATAATAGCAATTCTTTCGAAACCGAAAAATCGGCCGCTTTATCGACAGACTGTGAAAAGACCCGGCGGGCCGTGGTCCGCAGAAGCCCTGCGATCAAAAACAGGGAAACATTCTTTTTCATATTTTTCCTCCTCCGATTTTGGGACCGCTCTGTGACTTCCTCTCTCCCTCTCGCAGATCCCTCTAAAAGCCCTTTTTTAAAGAGGCTGTAAGTTTGGATATTTTATCATGAATATCCCATGGATACAAGGAATATTTCCCGGATTATGCTCATTTTTTGTCGTTTTCTCTCCCGTTTTCCCCCTCCTCTTTGATCGCCGTTCTCCCCTCTTTTTTCAGTCTTTTTGATTTTAGCGGGATTGAGAGGGGGGTTCTGTTTCCGGCCCCTTCCGGGGAAAGAGGGATTGACAAGCCTTGGGCATCATGATAAATTATGGGCAAAATAACCGAAGACGGTGCCCTGCTCGGAAGCAGCGGGATCTCATCTGGGCCGGGGACGCTCCGGCTGCTTTGCCCCGTCCCGCCATGCCGGAGACCGGATTGACCCACCGCCTTTGAAGGAGGGACTGCGGAGTGCCTGAAACAAAAAAGCCCTGTATTGAAATGGACCATTTTTCTTTCTGCTATCCGGAACAGACGGAAAAGGCCCTGGACGACCTGAATCTAACCATTGAGCAGGGGGAATTTTTGGTCCTGTGCGGCCCCTCCGGATGCGGTAAATCCACCCTGCTCCGTCAGCTCAAAACCGTTTTGGCCCCCCATGGGCATCGGCTGGGCACCATCCGCCTGGAGGGCCGTTCTCTGGAGGAGATCGACCACCGGGAGCAGAGCGCCAGGATCGGCTTTGTCCAGCAGAGTCCCGAAAACCAGATCGTGACGGATAAGGTCTGGCACGAGCTGGCCTTCGGTCTGGAAAGCCTGGGGTATGACACCCCTACCATCCGTCGTCGAGTGGCCGAAATGGCCTCTTTTTTTGGCATCCAAACCTGGTTTTACAAAAATGTCACCGAGCTTTCCGGGGGACAGAAGCAGCTTCTGAATCTGGCCTCCATCATGGCCATGCAGCCCAGTGTTCTGGTGCTGGACGAGCCTACCAGCCAGCTGGACCCCATTGCGGCGGCGGACTTTCTGGCCACCCTGGGCAAGATCAACCGGGAGCTGGGCACCACCATTCTCCTCACCGAGCATCGCCTGGAGGACGCCTTCCCTCTGGCCGGCCGGGTGGCGGTCATGGACCGGGGACGGCTCCTCTGCACCGGAAGTCCGGAGGAGGTGGGGGCCGTTTTGCGGGGGGCCGGTCACTCCATGTTTTTGGCTATGCCCACTCCCATGCGGATCTGGGCGGCCTCCCCGGAGCGCCTGGGAGACTGCCCCATCACCGTTCGGGAGGGGAGAGACTGGCTCATGGACTTCTCCCAGGACCACGCCATGCAGCCCTTGCCCCGGGAGCCGGGCTATCGCTATCCGGAAGAGCCCGCCATTTTGGCGGAGGGGCTTTGGTTCAAGTATGACAAGGCGCTTCCCGATGTGGTAAAGGGCCTCACTCTGGAGGTGAAAAAAGGGGAGTTTTTGGCTTTGCTGGGGGGAAACGGCACGGGAAAGACCACCAGCTTAAAGCTGCTTGCCGGTCTTCAGCAGCCCTACCGGGGCACCGTCCGTCTCTCCGGAAGCGTGGGGGTGCTGCCTCAAAACCCCCAGGCGCTCTTTGTTAAGAAAACCGTGCGGGAGGATCTGTTTGAGATCCTCAAGGGGAGGCACCTCTCTCCCTCTGCCCAGGAGGAAAAGGTGGCCTGGGCGGTGCGGATGTGCCGCCTGGAATCCCTGTTGGACCGGCACCCCTATGACCTCTCCGGAGGTGAGCAGCAGCGGGCCGCACTGGCCAAGGTCCTGCTGCTGGGTCCGGAAATCCTTCTCATGGACGAGCCAACCAAGGGCCTGGACGCGGAGTTTAAGCAGACCTTTGCGGAAATTCTTCAAATTCTGCTGGCCCAGGGCGTGACCCTGCTCATGGTCAGCCATGACATTGAGTTCTGCGCCCGATATGCCCACCGCTGCGCCCTGTTTTTTGACGGGTCCATTGTCACGGCGGCCCCGCCCAGAGCCTTCTTCTCCGGCAACAGCTTTTACACCACCTCCGCCAACCGGATGGCACGGGGACTCCTCCCTCAGGCTGTCACCACCGAGGATGTCATCGCCGCCTGCGGAGGGACCCTTCCCCCCCGGACGGAGCTTCCCCGGGAGATCCCGCCTCTCCCGGCGCCGGAGGAGACCCGCCCGGACTACAGGCCCGCCTCCCTCCCCCGCTGGCGCACGCGCCTCACCGCGGCAGGCGCCCTGGGCGCCCTGCTCCTCTTCATCCAGTCCATCCGGGTCACCGACCTCACCGCCCTCATTGGGGCGGAGGGAGCCTCCTCCACGGGAGAGGGGGCCTTGCTCCTGAATTTCCTGCTGATTTTCTGCCTTCTGGCCTTCACCGCCGCGGTGAGCCGTCGCGCCCCCAAAACCGTGATTCCCATTCAGGTTCCCAAGGAAGAGCGCCGCCTGTCCAAGCGCACCGTGGCCGCCGCCATCCTGATCCTCCTGCTCATCCCCTTCACCCTCTTTTTCGGCATCTACTATCTGGATGGAAAGAAGTATTACTTCATCTCCCTCTTGGTCCTGCTGGAGTGCATGGTCCCCTTCTTCCTGATCTTCGAGGGGAAGAAGCCCCAGGCCAGGGAGCTTGTCATCATTGCGGTGCTGTGCGCCATTGCGGTGGCGGGACGGGCGGCCCTCTTCATGCTCCCCAACTTCAAGCCCATCATTGCCATGACCATTCTGGCGGGCGTGGCCTTTGGAGGGGAGACCGGCTTTTTGGTGGGGGCGGTCACCATGCTGACCTCCAACATTCTCTTCTCTCAGGGATCCTGGACCCCCTATCAGATGTTCGCCATGGGAATCATCGGTTTTTTGGCGGGAATCTTTTATCGAAAGGGTCTCCTCCGTCAGACCCGTGCCTCTCTCGGCGTCTTCGGTGCCCTGACGGCCATCGTGGTCTACGGCGGCATTATGAATCCCGTCTCCGCCCTGCTCTGGAGTTCGGAGCTTAACTGGAAAATCATCCTCACCTATTACATCTCCGGCTTTCCCATGGATCTGATCCATGCCAGCGCCACCTTCCTCTTCCTCGTCCTGGGCGGCCTTCCCATCCTGGAAAAGCTGGAGCGGATCAAGGTGAAGTACGGTCTGGTGGAGGTCCCCGGCTCGTGATTTTCCCCTCTCCCGGCCCCATTCTCTCTCCACCCCCTTGACTTTCTGCAAAAACTTCTGTAAGATGGTTCCAGAGACCTCGTTTCCCTGTCTCTCAAAATACAAACAAACCGCATCGTGTCCCGCGAAAGACTGCCCTCCGGGCAGACGCAGGGATTAGGAAAGCCGGTGGGAGTCCGGCACATCTCCGTTGCTGTATATACAGGAGTCTTCCCTCCGCGGCGTGAGCCGGCCATTGGATCTTCCGAGAAGGTAGGGGGGAAGGCGCAGGGGCACCAGCCCCCCAATGTATGAGTCAGAAGGCCGACGATGCTGTTTCCCAACACCAACCTTGTGTTGGACCCCATATACACAGGAAAAACGGCTGTGGTATAGAACAGATGGATTCTATACCACAGCCGTTTTTTCCTCCCCTCTGAGCTTTGTGTGGATGGGGTGCGGCGCCGAACGGCGCCCACCCTGACCATGCACCCCTTGAGAGGGAAGGTCTTTGATCCAAAAACACAACAGGAGGAATGTCTCTATGAAAAAAACCTTCCGGCGGGCGGCCGCTCTATGGCTGTCCCTGGTCCTGATCTGCGGGTCCGGCCTCTCCGCCTTAGCGGCCCCCCCCTCTCTGGAGGATGCCATCCGGGAAACAGGAAAATTCATGTACGAGACCGTCCAGGATCCCCAGGTCGGCTCCATCGGCGGCGAGTGGGCCGTCTTGGGGCTGGCTCGGAGCGGCTATTCTGTCCCGGAGGAGTACTACCAGAAGTATTACGCCGCGGTAGAGTCCTATGTCAAGGAGCACAAGGGTAATCTTCACGATAAAAAATACACGGAGTATTCCCGTGTCATCGTTGCCCTCTCCGCCATTGGCAGGGACCCCAGAGATGTGGCCGGCTATGATCTAACCCGTGCCCTTGGGGACTATGACAAGACCATCTGGCAGGGGCTGAACGGCCCCATCTGGGCTTTGATCGCCCTGGACACCAAGAACTATCCCCTGCCCAAAAACGAGGCGGCCAAAACCCAGGCCACCCGTCAGATGTATGTGGACCGCATTTTGGAGTGCCAGCTCCCCGACGGAGGCTGGAGCCTCACCGGCGGCACCTCCGCCTCCAACGGCATGGACAGCGTCTCCGACCCGGATATCACCGGAATGGCCCTTCAGGCCCTGGCCAAGTATCAGGACCAGCCCGCTGTCGCCAAGGCCACAGAGGAGGCCCTTACCTGTATGTCCCGGCAGCAAAATGAGAACGGAGGCTTTTCCAGCTGGGGGACTCCCAATTCGGAAAGCTGTGTTCAGATGATTGTGGCCCTTTGTGAGCTGGGCATCCCCGTGGACGATCCCCGCTTTGTGAAAAACGGCCGCACCCTGCTGGACAACCTGATGACCTTCTATCAGCCCGGTAAGGGCTTCCTTCACACTCTGGACGGCTCCGGCTCCAGCCAGATGTCCTCGGAGCAGGGCTTCTACGCGCTGGCGGCGGTCTATCGTCAGCAGAAGGGGGAGAGCAGTCTTTACCGGATGGGGGATTCCCTGGTGGCCGAGGGCACTCTGGAAGGCCCTAAGCCCGGAGAGGGACTCCCTGAGAAAAATCCCGCCGTCACCCCCCGCCCCGTTGTGACGGAGGGGACCACCTTCCCCGACATTCAGGCCCATCCCAATCAGAAGGCCATTGAGGACCTGGCTGCCCGGTCCATCATCGCCGGGAAGAGCAACGGCTCCTTCGATCCGGACGGCAATATGACCCGGGCTGAATTTGCCGCCATTGTGGTCAAGTCCCTGGGCCTGACCCCCAAGGCGGACAGCCATTTCACCGATGTCTCCGCCGACGCCTGGTATGCCGGCTTTGTGGGTGCCGCCCATCAGGCCGGGATCGTCACCGGCGTGGGGGATGGAAGCCGATTCCACCCCGAAGGGACCATCAGCCGTCAGGAGGCCGGAGTGATGGTGGCCCGGGCCGCAAAGCTGTGCGGCATGGACCCCTCTGCGGACAATATGGCGGTGCGGGATCTTCTGGCCCCCTTCCGTGACTATGTGACTGTCGCAGAGTGGGCAAGAGAGAGCCTGGCCTTCTGTTATCGAGAGAAAATTTTAGAGGACAACGCTCTGGACATCCGACCCAACGATCCCATTCGGCGCTGCGAAATCGCTCAAATGCTTTTCCAGCTGTTGGGTGAGGCAAATCTTTTGAAATAACCACGGAGGTTTCATCCGAAAATATGAAGCTAACCAAAGGAAAATTCATGGGCGGCATTGCCGTTCTGCTGCTCTTGGCTGCCGCTTTTTGGTATGGTGGCAATGCCCCCGGTCTGCAGGGCTGGTCTCCGGGGCAGCCCTCCGCGGCTGTTACCCCTCCCCCTTCGGAGAATCCCTCTCCCTCGGCGGAGCCTTCTCCCTCGGAGGAACCCTCTCCCTCGGAGGAGCCTTCTCCCTCGGAAACGCCAACCCCCTCTTCTTCTCCAAAGGCCGATCCCTCCCCCCATCCCAGCGGTTCCCGTGACGGGACGACCGAAGGGGAGAAGCTTCCGGCCGCCGAACCGTCTGCGGGAGCATCCTCCCAAGGGGTGGAGCGGGGGGACAGGGACTACTCTGAGTCTCAGGGCATGGTCATAGATCCCAGCACCGGGAAGGACAAATACCTGACCGATCCCGTGCCGGAGGGCAAGCCCCTCCCCGTAGAGCCTCAAGATGTGAAGATCTCCGATGTCTCCTATACCTGCACCCTTTCCGTCCGGTGTGACACCATCCTGAACAACATGGACTGGCTGGACCCGGAGAAAAAGGAGCTGGTCCCGGAGGATGGGGTGATTTTTCCCGCCTCCACGGTTACCTTCTATGAGGGGGAAAGCGTCTTCAACCTCCTTCAGCGGGAGATGAAGCAGGCCAAAATTCACATGGAGTTTGAAAACACCCCTATTTATAATTCGGCCTACATCGAAGGAATCCACAATCTCTATGAATTTGACTGCGGAGAGCTGTCCGGCTGGATGTATAAGGTCAATGACTGGTTCCCCAACTACGGCTGTTCCCGCTATCAGCTGCAGGACGGTGATGTGGTGGAGTGGGTCTATACCTGTGATCTGGGTAAGGATGTGGGTGGATTTTATTCCGCTGACGGGTGAAGTTCCCGTCCTTTAGAACGCAAAAAAACGATACCTTCGGGGCTTGGGGAAGCCGGGAAGGTATCTGCATTAAAAAGTCTGTGGGAAAGGTCACGGCTTTTTCGACAGACTGAGCGGCAGGGGAATTCCCCTGCCGCTTTCCTTACCGCCGATCGGGTTATGGCTCGTCAATCTCCACCAGGACATGATCGGTTCCATGGGCCTCGAACTCATCCAGATAAAAGTCGATGCGCCGGCCCAGCTCCTCCAGATTGCTCTGATCCAACGCCGCCTCCTCCATGTCCCGACGGGCCAGATCCTCCGCCAGAATGTCAAAGAAAACATTGTTCTCATACTCCATAATGGCCTCATGAATGCCCCCCTCCGCAAAGGCGCGGGAGGGGATGATCTCCCCGTTATAGACTTCGGTGAGCGTGGGCATCCCCTGGGCAGGGGCCTGGGCAAAGAGGAGGCTTTCCACCTGATCGTAGTCGGAAAACCGATCCTCCCCACGGGTGGAGTTGAGAATCCAGTTTCCGATGTACACCATGTCCAGCAGACGGCGATATTGTTTTGCAGTCAATTCCAGCGTCATAGCAGGCTCCTGTTACAATGAAATGTAATTGAAAAAAGCCGGCCGGATGCCGTCTGTTTTCAATCCTATTATAGCCTATGCAAACAGGCCTGTCAAAGGGAGAGGGGGAAGTCTCTGTCGGTGTTTTTCCCGGAGTTTCCCGGTTTTCCGTGCGTTTTCACCAAAAAAGAAGAAAGACAGAGAGAAAAATGAACTTGCTATTCCTCTCAAAATATCATATTATGAAAAGATGCGTATAGTATGAAGAGGAGGGAAAAGATGGACAACAGGCCCATTGGCATTTTTGACTCCGGTCTGGGAGGACTCACCGCTCTGCGGGAGATGGAGCGGCTCCTGCCCGGAGAAAGGCTGATTTACTTTGGCGACACAGGCAGAGTGCCCTATGGAAGCCGTACCACGGAGACCATCCTCACCTACGCCAGACAGGATACCGCCTTCCTGCGCCGGTTCGATCCAAAGGTCATCCTCATCGCCTGCGGAACCGTATCCGCCACCGCGCTCCATCATCTGGCGGAGGAAAATCCCCTCCCCATTCGGGGGGTGGTGGGTCCGGCCGCCAGGGCGGCGGTCCAGGCCACCCGAAACCATCGGGTGGGCCTCATCGGCACGGCGGCTACCATCCGCTCCGGGGCCTACGAGCGGGCCATATCCGCCCTGGACCCGGAGATTCAGGTGACCGCCCATGCCTGCCCCCTCTTTGTCCCCCTGGTGGAAAACGGGAGAACCAGACCCGGCGATGTGGTCATTGAGCAGATTTGCAAGGACTACCTCACCCCGGTCAAGGAGGCGGGGGTGGATACTCTGATTCTGGGCTGCACCCACTATCCCCTCCTGCGGGAGGTTTTGGGCGCCTTCCTGGGAGACCGGGTGACCTTGATTGATGTGGGGGCGGCCTGCGCCAGAGAGCTGGCCCGGGAGCTGAGGGAAAAAGACCTGCTGGCCCCGGTCGGCGCAAAAGGAGAGAGCCGATACTTTGTGAGCGACGAGGTGGAGAACTTCTCCGCCCTGGCCTCCCGATTTTTGGGATACAGAGTGGCCCGCCGGATCGAGCGGGTAGACATTGACAAATATTGAGGTTACAGATATAATGGCCCCACTTCTTTCTAACATCCGCCCCCTTTTTCGGAGCGGGGAGGAGAAAACTGCGCCAAGTGAGGAATAAAAATGGAAAAAAATGTGATCATCTCCATTAAGGGGAAGCAGGCATACGAGGGGGTGGACGAGGACGGCATTGAGCTGGTGACCAAAGGCCGCCTTCTGGACTGCGGAGAGGATGGACTCTCACTCTCCTATCAGGAGAGCGAGCTTACCGGAATGGAGGGGACCCTCACCACCTTTCAGGTGGAGAAAACAGGAAGAATCACCCTTCTTCGGATGGGACAGGTGAACTCTCAAATGGTCTTTGAAGAGGGGCGTAGACACCTCTCCCTCTATCAGACCCCCGTAGGGGATCTGTCTGTGGGAATTTTGGCCAATCGGATTAAAAATACCCTCTGTATGCAGGGGGGAGAGCTGGAAATTGACTACGCCATTGAGCTGGACCATGCTCTGGCGGGTCAGAATGCGTTTCATATTCAGGTCCGGGAAGACAATCGGGCCATGCAGCAGTAAAGCAGCGCCCCTCCGGGGTGTAAACTATAAAATAAAGGTGATACAAATGAGCAATCTGATTGCGGGTGCCAAAGAACAGGTGGCGGCCCTGACCCAGGCGGCCTATGAAAAGGCTGCGGCCCAGGGGCTGCTCCCTGCCGGAGTGACGATCCATGGTACGGTTGACATTCCAAAGGATCCAAAAATGGGGGACTACGCCACCTCCTTTGCCCTGGCGGGTGCCAAGGCCCTGGGCCAAAATCCCAGAGCCCTGGGCCAGATCCTGATGGACCATCTGGAGCTGGAGGGCAGCTACTTTGACCGGGTGGAGCTGGCAGGCCCCGGCTTCCTCAACTTTCGGCTGGGGACACGCTGGTTTGGAGAGGTCCTCTCCGCCATCGAGGCGGAGGGACTGACCTATGGCACTCTGGACGAGGGGAAGGGACAGAGGGTCATGGTGGAATTCGTCTCTGCCAATCCCACCGGGCCCATGCACATGGGAAACGCCCGGGGCGGTGTGCTGGGAGATACCCTGGCCAATGTGCTGAAGCGGGCCGGGTACGATACCTGGAAGGAGTTTTATGTGAACGACGCGGGCAATCAGATCCACAAATTTGCCGACTCCATCCACGCCCGGTATATGCAGATCCTCCTGGGAGAAGAGGGCTTCCCCTTCCCGGAGGAAGGCTATCGGGGGGAGGACATTAAAGAGCTGGCCCAGGCCTTCTATGAAAAGCATGGGGAGGCCTATCGGGAGGCTCCGGAGGAGAAGTGGCTGGAAGACATGAGCAAATTCGGCCTCTCGGTGAATATTCCCAACATGAAGAAGGATCTGAACCGCTATGGGATCGAATACGATGAGTGGTTTTACGAATCCTCCCTCCACGAGAGCGGCTATGTGGCGGAGACCGTGGAGCTGCTGACCCAAAAGGGCTGGACCTATGAGAAGGACGGGGCCTTGTGGCTCAATACCACCGAGCTGCTCAAGGAAAAGTTTATCCGGGAGGGAAAGACCAGGGAGCAGGCGGACAAGCTGGACCTGAAGGACGATGTCCTGCGCCGGGGCAACGGTTTTTATACCTACTTCGCCGCCGACATTGCTTACCATCGGAACAAGCTGGAGGTTCGGAAGTTTGACAAGGTCATCAACATCTGGGGGGCCGATCATCACGGCCATGTGGCCCGGCTTCAGGCCGCCCTGGACGGCATCGGTCTGGACGGCTCCAATCGCCTGGTGGTGGTGCTTATGCAGCTGGTGAACCTCCTCCAGGACGGGAAACCGGTCCGGATGAGCAAGCGCTCCGGCAAGGCCATCGCCCTTCACGACCTTTTGGACGAGATCCATGTGGACGCCGCCCGGTATTTCTTTAATTCCAGAAATTCCAACAGTCCTCTGGACTTTGACCTGGATCTGGCGGTCCGCCGGGACAGTGAAAACCCCGTTTACTATGTCCAGTACGCCCACGCTCGGATCTGCACCCTCATTCAGCGCCTGAGAGAAGAGGGCCATGAGGTGAAGAAGGCGGACCAGGTGGATACAGCGGCCTACGGCTCTCCGGAGGAGCTGGCTCTGCTCAAGAGCCTGGCCCAGCTGCCGGAGGAGGTGCGTCTGGCCTCCCGGGATTACGATCCCTCCCGGATCAACCGCTACCTGCTCACCGTGGCGGGGGATTTCCACCGCTTCTACAATGCGGACCGAATCATGGGCGAGGAGGAGAGGGTCCTTCAGGCCCGGCTCAAGCTGGCGGACGCCACCCGCAGCGTGATTGCCAATTGTCTGGCCCTGCTGGGGGTTTCCGCCCCCGAAAAGATGTAAAGGAGCTTCCTATGACGCTCAAACTCCCCCTCCTTTTGGACGGCGCCACCGGGACAGAGCTGCAAAAACGGGGAATGCCCCGGGGCGTCTGTACCGAGGCGTGGATTTTAGAACATCCAAAGGTCCTGGAGGAGGTCCAAAAAGCCTACCTTCAGGCGGGGGCCGATGTACTCACCGCCCCCACCTTCGGGGCCAGTCCGGCCGGCTTGGCCCGCTTTGGGCTGGAGAATCTGACCGATGAATATAATCGCCGGCTTGTGGAACTGACCCGTCGGGCGGGGGGAGAACACACAAAGGTGGCCGGAAATCTGGCCCCCTGCGGCCTGAACAAAGCAGGCGGAGAAAAAAAGCGGCTCTTTGCGGAAAGCTACCGGGCCCAGGCCGCAGCCCTCCAAAAGGCCGGGGTGGACCTCTACCTCATCGAGACCATGGTGGATCTGGAAGAGGCCGGAGCCGCGGTGCAGGCGGTGGGGGAGGCCGATGGGGGAAAGCCTGTTCTGGTCACCTTTTACTGTGATGACCAGGGGAGGATCCCCGATGGGAAAACGGTGGAGGAGGCAATGGCTGTCATGGAGGAGATGGGGGTCTTTGCCTTCGGCCTTAATTGCACCCCCCCTGAGACCGCCCAAAAACAGCTGGAGCGGCTTGCCCCTCGGAGCAAGGTCCCCCTGATGGTTCAGCCGGAGGGCGGGGGAAGGACCCCGGAGACCTTTCGAGGCTGGGTGGAACGGTTCCACGCCTTGGGGGTCCGTCTGTTCGGAGGCTGCTGTCAGACGGGGCCGGAGGTCATTGCCGTCATGCGCAAACGGCTGGAGGAGGGCTTTCCGCTCTGACAGACCGGAAACAGAGGCGTGTAAGACTTACCTTTCAAATTTTGTTGATCCGGAAGAGGGGCGGCTGTGTCCAAGCGCAGCCGCCCCTCTTCCGTTGTGTCCTCTCGGAGCTTGGATTTGATTTAGAGAGGATCGCGGTTTTCTAACTTTCGTCAGAGAAACAGCGGGAAAGTTTTGGAAAACGAGAGATAAATTTGTCAGATTACCTTGTATTCCCGGAATTTTGTTGCTAGAATAGGGAGTATCCTATCAATAGGAGGTATACAATGAAACGTTTTTTGTCCCTGACACTTTCCCTGTTGCTTCTTCTCACCTGTCTGCCCGCCGCTGGAGCGGCGGAGGAGCCGGCCTCCTGGGCGGCTCCCGCTGTGGACTATCTTCTGGAACACGAATATGTGGACCGGGAGTATGCTGCGGACTTTACCCGGCCTGTGAGCCGTCAGGAATTTGCCTACTACGCCGTAAAACTCTATGAAGCCCTGACCGGGAAGAAGGCGGACCAGTCGGCCTCCCCCTTCCCGGATACCAGGGACCCCTGGGTGGGAAGCGCCTCCCAATTGGGTCTGGTCTCCGGCGTGGGAGACGGGACCTTTGCCCCCGATCTGCCCGTGACACGAGAGCAGGTAGCGGTCCTGATGCTCCGCAGTCTGAAAAAAGCCGGTGTGGCCTACAATGAGGCCTCAGTGGATCACATCTCCTTTTCTGACCCTGATATCAGCGGCTGGGCCTTGAACGATGTGAAGCGGGCCTATCACATCGGTGTGATGAATGGGGTGGGGGGAAATTCCATCGCCCCCCAGAGAAATGTGACCCGGCAGGAGACCTTCGTCCTCCTCTACAATGTCCTGACCCAGCAGGATCGTCTGCGGGCCGGACACCCCAGAGTGGAAAAGCCGAAGACGTTGCAGGCCCCCGTCCTCAAGTACAAGAATGCCGGTGCCTATGAGAGCGGCTGGTGTGAGGAGGCCTACAACTCCTCCCCGGCGGTCTGTGATTTGGACGGGGACGGCAAGCTGGAAATCGTCACCGCCGCTTACTCCATCCGGGCCTTTGACGCCGCCAGCGGTAAAATGCTCTGGCGTGCCCCCTCGGGCTTTGACAAAACACAGCCCGATGCCTCCTATGCGGGGCGGGCCTGGGCCGATGTCATCACACAGGACATTGACGGGGACGGGAAGCCGGAGATCATCACCGGACATCGGGCGGGCGCAGACGGCAGCGGCCTGGTCTCTGTCCTGACCTGGGACGGATACACCAAGCCCGGCTGGCCTCAAAAGCTGCCCGCCGAGGTCAAAAGCGTCAAGGCAGCCGATCTGGATGGGGACGGCACCTGTGAAATCGTCGTGGGTGCCGGCACCGTGGCCGGGACCAATGTGTGGGTCTATGAGCATAACGGCGCCCTCCGGGCCGGCTGGCCCCAGCTGAACGATGCCAAGGACGGCGCCAAGTACAGCAACGCCGACGGCGCCTATGTGGGATACGCCTGGGGCGTGTTCAACGATTCCATCGCCGTGGGTGATCTGGATGGGGATCCGGAGCTGGAGATCCTGGTGCCCTCCGATGTCCCCTTTGTCTGCGCCTACAATCCAGACGGCTCTCTGGTCCCCGCCTCCGATCAGTTCGGAGGAGTGAGCTGGGGCAATGTGGGCTTCTGGGAGAATGCCGCCTTCGAGGCCTCCGTGGAAAACGGCGGCTGGGGCCTGAGCAGTGACCCGTACACCGGCGCCGCGGTGGATGTCTCCACGCTGCCCAGAGAGAAACGGTACACCGCCAACTTTACCTTCGGAAAAGCCATCTTCTCTGATCTGGACGGGGATGGAACAGAAGAGGTGGTTGTGACCGGAAATATGTATGACCGGGCCTTGGGCTATCCTCCTCTGGGAAGCAAATACTTCGGTCTCTTCGTTTTAAATAAGGACCGGACCCGCTTCCAGAAGGGGGCGTATGACTGGACCACCACGCCGGAGACCGGAAAGCCCCTCAGTGAGGATTGGGCCGAGATCGAACTCTGTATGCCGGACCCGGTGGCAGAGGATTTGGATGGGGACGGGGTCAAGGAGATCCTCTATCCCTCCTATGACGGGACCCTCCAATGCTTCCGGCTGGACAGGAAACCCATGGGAAGCTGGCCCAAAAAGGTCTATGACGGAAAGACCAAGGAATTTGCCTCTTCCCCTGCCGCGGTGGATGTGAATGGAGACGGACGCAAGGAGGTCATTTTCACCACCTTTACCGCAAAGCAGGGGACCAAGAAGGGGAGCCTCTACCTCTGCGACGATCAGGGCAACACCCTGTTTCGGACCGACCTTCCCGACTCTCTGGGAAACACCACCCCCAACGGCTGCATGGCCTCCCCCGTGGTACGGGATATCGACGGAGATGGTACCTATGAGGTGATTTTGAACACCTATTACTCGGCCCTCGTGGTCTATCAGCTCCCCCTGGTATAAAAAAATCTGCAAACCAGAAAGAAGGGAATTATCATGGCGCTTTCCAGACGAAATCGACTGCTGATGGGCTTGACCCTGTTCTCCATGTTTTTCGGAGCGGGGAACCTGATTTTCCCCCCCTTCCTCGGCTACCAGGCCGGCGGGGCCACATGGCCCGCAATGGCAGGATTCTGCTTGAGCGCCATTGGCTTTCCTATCCTGGGCGTTATCGCAATGGCCCGGTCCGGAGGGCTGGAAACCCTGGCTCGAAAGGTAAACCCCATTTTCGCCCAGATCTTTATCCTCCTCATCTATGTCTCTATCGGCCCCGGGCTGGCCATCCCCAGAAACTCGGTCACTTCCTTTGAGATGGCTGTCCTTCCCTTCCTGGGGGCGGGAGAACCCACCCTCCTTATCCAGGCCATTTATTCCGTGATCTTCTTTGGAATTGCGGTGACGGTAGCCCTCCGGCCGGAAAAGCTCAGCGACCGGCTGGGAAAGATCATGACCCCCATCCTGCTGACCCTCATCGTGGTGGTCTTTGTGGGCTGCTTCCTCTTCCTGCCCAGCCAGAGCTACGGAGAGACCGCCCCCCTCTATGCCACCAGCCCTGTTGCACAGGGCTTTCTGGTCGGCTACCAGACCATGGACGCTATCGCGGCCCTGAACTTCGGCTTTGTCATCGCCCTGAACATCCGGAACAAGGGAGTGGAGGGGGATAAGAAGGTGGTGGGGGAGAC
>JAHHSE010000208.1 GCA_020025395.1 Oscillospiraceae bacterium | reverse complement strand
GGTTCAGTCCGAAAACACCTCCTGCCCTTTCTTATCCTCCTCTCGCCTGACGGATGAGGGTTTTGACGGCCTCAATCCCCACCTCGATGGCGGCGTGGAGGTCATGGCTTTCCGTTTGGTCCAGTCCGGCGGCCTGACGCTCCTGATTCCAAATGACATGGAAGCAGGAGCCGCATCGGACTCCCAAGGCGGCGGCGGCGGTAAAGAGGGCCGCCGATTCCATCTCCGAGGCCAGCACCCCCAAACGCTTCCAAGCCTCCCACTTGGACAGCAGCGCATAGGAGACAGGCATCCTGGCGGGGTCGTGCTGCCCGTAGAAGGAGTCTTTGCACTGGACCACCCCGGCGTGCCACCGATTCCCCCTGGCCTTAGCGGCCTCCACCAGGGCGGAGGTCACCGTGTAATCCGCCACCGCGGGATACTCGATGGGGGCATATTCCCGGCTGGCCCCCTCCATACGGATGGCGCCGGTGGCGATTACCACATCATCGGACTGGACCTCCAGCTTGATTCCCCCGCAGGTTCCCACTCGGACAAAGGTATCCGCCCCGATGGCGGTCAGCTCCTCCAGAGCGATGACGGCGGAAGGTCCGCCGATGCCCGTGGAGCAGACCGAGACCTTCTCCCCCAGAAGGGTGCCGGTATAAGTGGTGTATTCCCGATTGGACATGACCTTATGGGGATGATCAAAATAGGCGGCAATCTTTTCGCAGCGGCCCGGATCTCCGGGCAGCAGCACATAGCGACCCACTTCTCCCTCCGCACAATTAATGTGGAATTGTCTCTGTCTGGTATCCTTATCCATATTCTTCACCTCATTCAAACATTGGGAAGCCTTCCATGGGCCAGCGGCCCTTTTTTTCTCCGGTCCTTTTCCGTTTTGATCTTGGTCCATTATACCTGTTCTCTCCCTAATTTGCAAGAAGTTTGCTACCTTACACAAATTGAATGCTCTTTTGTAACTATTTGTTGTTGTTTTTTCTGGGAATGTCCACTACAATGTCACCATCAACCGATTTCTTTTCACAAACACGGCATCAAAGGAGTATCTTCATGAGAAAAACCGTTTTGTCCTCCCTTCTCTTCCTGATTCTTGGTGTTTGCATCGGGCTAGCGGGCCGCAGTCTCCTCCCCCCTCCCCATACCAG
>JAHHSE010000207.1 GCA_020025395.1 Oscillospiraceae bacterium | reverse complement strand
GACATATTCCCGGAACCAGGTTCCCAGAGAGATGTGCCACCGCCGCCAGAACTCCGTCACCGACCGGGAGATATAGGGGTAGTCGAAGTTGGGAAGGAACTCAAAGCCCAGCATCCGGCCCAGTCCCACCGCCATGTCGGAGTAGCCGGAGAAGTCGAAATAGAGCTGGAGGGAGAAGGCCAGCACCCCAAGCCAGGCCCCGGCGGCAGAAAGCCCCTCCGGGGGGACGGCCCGATAGACCTCCCAGAGCTTGCCCAGGTTGTTGGCGATCAGGACCTTCTTGGCAAGGCCCACCACAAAGATTTCCACCCCGGAGGCAAACTTTTTAACGGTGTGATCCCGGTGATCGATCTGGTCCCCCAGATCCTTATATTTGATGATGGGACCGGCGATGAGCTGGGGGAAGAGGGTAACGAAGGTGCCGAAGTTTACGATGCTCCGCTGGGCCTTGGCGTCCCCCCGATAGACATCGATGGTGTAGCTCATGGTCTGGAAGGTATAGAAGGAGATTCCGATGGGAAGTCCAAGGCCAGTGACCGGCATGAAGGGGAGTCCGATGGCGGCCAGACTCTGGGCAATAAAGTCCCAGTATTTGAAGAAGAAGAGAAGGGCCAGATTGAAGATCACCGACTGGGCCACCGCCCGCCGGGCCTTTTTGTCATTGCCCTGGGCCTGGGCCTTTTCCACAAGGAGGCCATGGACATAGTCAATGGCGATGGAGAGGAACATAATCAGGATGTAAACCGGCTCTCCCCATCCGTAAAACAGCAGGTTAAAAACCAGCAAAACGGCATTCCGCCAGCGAAGCGGGGTAACATAGTAGAGAAGCAGGGTGACGGGCAGATAAAAGAACAGGAAAAAGGGGGTGGAAAAGATCATGGTTTCTCCTCCGTGAGATCAAAGTTCATGGGGATTGGACGCTGACTGGGATAGACGCATATGCAGGGAAAAAGTTCCCCGCCGGCTGAAATTCCGTCAAAATGCCCTCTTATGTGATGGAGAGGACATAAGAGAGCATTTCCAAAAAGCGGTGTTTTTTGCGCCGAAGGGGCAAAAGGGGGAGGGGCAGATGCCGGGGCCGCCTGCGGGAAGCCCGGGGGGCGCCGGAATTAGTATAATGAAAATCCGCCGGTTTTGCAAGGAAAAGAGGGGAAAAGGGAAGGAGAGGGGGGGATCGACGCAGGAAGAGAAAGGCCCTTCCAAGGG
>JAHHSE010000206.1 GCA_020025395.1 Oscillospiraceae bacterium | reverse complement strand
CTCCAAAGGAGACCGCATCGGGGAGAATTCCATATTTTTGATAGCAGAAGAGGCTGCCCGTCCGACCTATCCCGGTCTGGACCTCATCAATGAGGAGGAGCCAGTCCCGCTCGGCACAAAGAACCGCCAGATCATGGACAAAGCCCTGGTCCAGAGGCTCCATGGTCTCCCCCTGGATCAGCTCCAGCATCACCCCGCAGACATCGTGGCCGGAAACCGCCTCGATCCCTATTCTGGAGGCCTCCCCATGACGAAATCCGTCGTTATAGGGATAATAGACCTTGTGAAGCTTCTCCCGTCCGCTGGCGGAGAGGGTGGTGGTGGTCTGCCCGTGGAAGGAGTTCCAAAGGGTCAGGATGGTTCCCCGCCCCTTGCCGTACTTGTCGAAGCTGTACTTCCGGGCCAGTTGGATCATGCTCTCATTTCCCTCGGCACCGGAGGCCGTGAAGAGGGCGGCGGACATTCCGCTCCGAAGGCAGAGGCGCTCCGCCAGGTCGGAGGCCGGGCCGGTATAGACCAGGCTGGAGGCCACACTCAGCCGGGCCGCCTGAACCGCCACCGCATCCACCCATCTGGAATGGGAGCATCCTATGGAATTCCCTCTGGCCCCGGAGAGGAAATCCACATACCGTTTTCCCTGACTGTCCCACAGGGTAGCCCCTCTGCCGTGGTCGATCTCCACATCAAATCGCTCAAAGATCCGCTGAAGATAGGCTTGTTCCTTCTCTTTCCGTTCCTCCAGGGTCATGGACTTCCCTCCTTTTTTCTGCGGACCGGGTCCGCGGCTCACATATGAAAGCGCTTTCTGGCCTCCTCCCGGAGAGAGGGGACTCTTCGGACAATGACCAGGGGGATAATGAGGGCCGCACAGACCGCCAGAACCACAATGGACCAGGTCAGATCAATGACTCCGGACAGGTAGCGGTCCAAAAAGACCTCAACCCCCACCACAAAGAGGCCGATGGCCCCGATAATCAGGGTGACGCTGGAAAGAATGGACCGCTGCCCCCCTTCCAGCAGAAGACCCAGAAAGACCATGATTGCGGCGGCCGCCAGCAGGATGGGAAGGGCCAGGCCAAAGTACCAGCCTCCCCCGTCCAGCTCCAGGGCGATCAGCCCCACATAGATCCCTACCCCCACCGCGTCCAGCAGCAGGCGGATGGGCAGGGGCATTTTCCGAAAAATGAGAGGAGGAACAAACCAGACC